>NZ_KV791361.1:0-27392 GCF_001807895.1 Stenotrophomonas sp. HMSC10F07 | reverse complement strand
GGTCGCAGGTTCGAATCCTGTCTCCCCGACCACTCACGTGGTCGCATTGAAGCCTGGTGAAGTCATCCAGGCTTTTTTGTTCCCTGAGGTGGCACTGCTTCGGCAGTGTGAAGAAAACAGCATTCACCCCTTGCCGCCATCGGGGTGAATCGCTAGAATAGGCGGCTCCCTTCGGGGTGTAGCTCAGTCTGGTAGAGCGCTACGTTCGGGACGTAGAGGTCGCAGGTTCGAATCCTGTCTCCCCGACCACTTCGGTGGTCACCAAGAAGCCTGGAAGACATCACTGTCCTCCGGGTTTTTTTGTACCCGGCGCCAGGCCGCCCGCATGACGGGACCTTGCCGGAGCGCACACGTACAATGGCCGCGCTGCCGGCCCACCTGCAGCCACCACTCCCCCACCTGCCGCTTCGGCGTAGACCGATGCCGGCGCTGCATGCCATTGCCGCGGCGTGCGACACCTGCAAGGACCACCGATGAGTTCCTCCACTTCCGATTCGCCGTCGCTGCTGCACGGGCGCGTGCTGGCTTTCGCCGCCATCCTGCTGGCAGCGATCAACCTGCGCACCGCAGTAACGTCGATCACGCCCCTGCTGGACGTGCTCGGCCAGCAGTTCGGCTTCGGTACCACCATGACCGGCGTACTGGGCATGCTGCCGACCGCCTCGTTCGCGCTGTTCGGCGTGGCCACGCCGGCACTGGCGCGGCGCCTGGGCCTGGAACGCACTACGCTGCTGGCAATGCTGATGGCGATGGCCGGCCTGCTGCTGCGCTCCAGCGCCGGCAACGTCGGCACGCTGCTGCTGGGCTCGGTAATCGCGCTGGCCGGCATGGGCATCGGCAACGTGGTGGTGCCGCCGCTGGTGAAGCGTTACTTCGCCAACAAGGTCGGCACCATGAGCACGCTCTACATCAGCGTGCTGCAGCTGGGCACGATGCTGCCGGCGCTACTGGCAGTACCGGTGGCCAACGCTGCAGGCTGGCGCGTGTCGCTGGGCATGTGGGCGCTGCTTGCACTGGCCGCCGCGCTGCCGTGGCTGGTGCTGGCCAGGCGCGCACCGAAACCGCTGGCCGATGCCGCCGATCTCACCGCGCAGCCGCACGGAAAGGTCTGGCGCACGTCGCTGGGCTGGAGCATGACGCTGATGTTCGGCATGACCTCACTGATGACCTATTCGATGTTCACCTGGCTGCCGCGCATCGTGGTCGAGGCCGGTGGCACGCCTGCATTCGGTGGCGTGATGGTAGCGGTGTTCTCGGCACTGGGCCTGCTGCCGTCACTGGTCATTCCATCGATGGCGGTACGCATGCAGAACCCGTTCCCGCTGGTGCTGATCGGCTTCTTCTCGTTCGTGATCGCCTTCACCGGGCTGCTGCTGGCGCCGATGAAGGCTCCCCTGCTGTGGGCCTGCCTGCTCGGCGTCGGCCCGTCCACCTTCCCGCTGGCGCTGACCCTGATCAACCTGCGCACCCGCACCCCGACCGGCTCGGCCGCGCTGTCGGGCTTCATGCAGGGCGTGGGCTACAGCTTCAGCTGCCTGGGCCCGTTCCTGGTCGGCTGGCTGCATACCGTCAGCAATGGCTGGACGCTCCCGTTCGGCTTCCTGTTCGGCTGCGCCACCCTGATGCTGTGCGCCTCGTGGGTCGCCTGCAAGCCCCGCAAGCTGGAAGATCTCTGGTAGCCCGGCCGGGGCCGCCAGACGGCCCCGCCTACCGCTCGTCAGACACCGGGGAAATTTTGACGCCGGACTGACAATTGCGGGCGGATAGTGCCCACGAATGCCCTTCCTTGCCGCGTGCCGGCATCGGGCATGGGGGCGGCGGCGCCGCCCAGGCCACCACTCGGTGCGCGGGGGACTCTCGTTTCAGACAAGACATTGCAGGTCGCTGTCCGGGTTGTATCCGTCTTCGCTGGGCGGGAATGCACGAAGGGAGTGACGCGGGCCACGGCCACGCCAAGCACTGGCATGTGATTTGCGTCACATTTTCACAGGTTGTCTGGTTCGGAAGCCAAGGGGGTCCCCAATGGTTGTCCACCGCCGGCTCGCGCTCTGCGTCGGCCTCGCATGTACCGCTCTGGCCTGGGCCAGCAGCGCGGCTCCGTCCGACCGCGACGCGGCCCTGGCCGAGATCGGCCGCTACCGCGACCAGGCCCGCTGGCTGGATGCGCTCGGCGCAATCGAGCGCGCCAACCAGCAGCAGCCCAACGACGATCTGCTGTTCAAGCTGCGCGTGCTGACCCTGGGCGACATCGGCAATGCCTGGCGCGCCTGGGAGCTGTACCAGCAGCGGCCGCAGCTGTTCGACGACGCCCAGAAGCAGCGCCTGGAAGGCGACTACCTGGCCAAACTCGTGGTCTGGAGCCTGGCCTACAGCAGCAGCGAGGACAGCCGCCTGGAAGAAGCCGAATCGACCCTGGCGCGCATGCAGCGCTACATCGGCGGCGAAGGCACCCCGCCCTCGCAGGCGCCACTGCGCATCCGCATGGACCGGCTGATCCTGCTCAACCGGCTGGGCCGCCATGCGCAGGTCCGCGAGGAAGCACGAGCCCTGCAGGCCGAAGGCCACACCCTGCCCGACTACGTGCTGCCTGCCGTGGGCGATTCGTTGATGGGCACCCTGCACCCGGAAGAAGCCATTCCCGTACTGCAGGCAGCCGTCGCTGGCGATCCGGCGCGCGACGCCTCACATTCGGAACTGGCCTACGCCTACCTGGAAAGCGAGCAGCAGGAAAAAGCGATCGACCTGCTGCAGGCATGGCGCGACAAGGAGCCGGCGTGGCGCTGGAGCAATGGCAAATCACCGTACGCGAACTGGTCACGCTACGAGGCCGATCTCAACCTGGCAATGGTGCGCGCTTACAGCGGCGACCTGGTCACCGCGCAGCACGACCTGGAGTCGATGGTGGACATCGCACCCGGCAACGGGGGCCTGCAGAGTGCGCTGGGCAGCGTCTACATGATGCGCGGCTGGCCACGCAGGGCGCTGCAGCGGCAGCAGATGGCACACGCGCTGGACCCGCGTGACATCGAACCGCGACTGGGCATGGAAGAGGCCTACGTCGCCTTGCAGCGCGACGACCTGGCGCGGCCGCTGCACGATGACCTGGTCGCACGCTATCCCACCCAACCGGCTGTCGAACGCATGGACCAGGCCTGGCGTGCGCATCGCGGCTGGCAGCTGAAGGCATGGACCGACATCGGCCGCAGCTCCGGTGGCGGTGGTACCTCGCCACTGGGCAACAACGATCGCCACTATGGTGTGGAAGTGGAGACACCGATCCTTGATGACCGCTGGCGTTTGTTCGCCCTGGCCGACCGGCGCTCGACCGATTTCCAGGACCAGCGCATCGATCCCCTGTGGCTGGGTGCGGGCGTGCGCTACCGCTTCGGGCAGCTGGATGCGGAAGCGGCCGTCCTGCGCGCCAACGACCACATCAGCGATACCGGCCTGCGGGTCGGCGTCGGCTGGCAGTTCAACGATTACTGGCACGCCGGCCTGGTGGCCGCGCGCAATGATCCAGATGCCTCGATGCAGGCACGCGCGGCCGGCATCACCGCCGACAGCGTGAGCGCACAGGTGGACTACCGGCGCAGTGAGCTCACCCATTGGATGCTCGGTGCCAGCCGCTTCCGCTACGACGACGGCAACCATCGCGAACTGTTCAGCACCAGCATTGAACAGCGCCTGTTGACCCGCCCGCGCTGGCTGCTCGATGGCCTGGCCAGTGCCTATACCAGCCGCGGCAGCCGCGACGACGCGCCCTACTTCAATCCGAAGCGCGACCGCATGGTCGAGATCGGCCTGCGCATCGACCAGCAGCTGTGGCGTCACTACGAGCGCCACTTCCGGCACCGGCTGACCGTCTCGCTGGGTGACTACTGGCAGGACGGTTTCGGCAGTGCGCTGGTGCCGACGGTGTCCTACATGCACGAGTGGCAGCTGGGCCCGGGCCGCGTGCTCGAATACGGCGTGCGCTGGTCGCGGCCGGTCTACGACGGCCACCGCGAGCGTCATATCGGCTTCGAAGCCGCACTGCGCTGGGGAGACTGACATGGCCTGCTTCCTGCGACTGATCGTGCTCCTGCTGCTGGCCGCCATGCCGCCGGCGTTCGCGCAGCAGGCCGCGCATCTCGATGCGATCGACAATGGCCTGCTGATCCTCAGCTACCACGACATCCGCGACCAGGTCGCGGCCAAGGGCGATGCCGATACCTATGCGGTGAGCACGCAGAACTTCGCCGCACACCTGGACTGGCTCGGCGCGCATGGCTACCACCCGGTCTCGCTGTCGCAGGTGATCGATGCCTCGCAGGGGCGGGCCACGCTGCCGCCCAAGCCTGTGCTGCTGACCTTCGATGACGGCCTGCGCAGCGTCTACGACAAGGCCTTCCCATTGCTGCAGGCCTACCACTATCCGGCACTGGTGGCGGTAATCACCGACTACGTGGACATGGCTCCGGGACGCACCATCGACTACGGGTACCGGCCGTTCGGCCGCGATGACTTCGTCACCTGGGCGCAGCTGAAGCAGATGCACGACAGCGGCCTGATCGAAGTGGCCAGCCACACCGACGACCTGCACCACGGCGTGCTCGCCAATCCACAGGGCAATTCCACGCCCGCCGTGGTCACCCGCATCTACAGCCCGGCCACGCACAGCTACGAGACTGAAGCGCAGTATGAGCAGCGCCTGCGCACCGACCTCGCGCGCAGCGTGCAGCGCATCGAGCAGCACCTGGGCGTGCGCCCGCGCGCCATCGTCTGGCCGTACGCGGCCTACAACCAGTTGAGCAACGACATCGCCGAACAGCTGGGCATGCCGGTGTCCTTCGATCTGGAGGGCCGCAGCACGCCGGTGGCCAGCGACCTGCATGGCCTGGCGCGCTTCCTGGTCAGCGACAACCCGACCGTGGAAGGCCTGGCCTACGAGCTGCGCCGCGATGTCGCGCTCGATGGCATCCGTGCCCTGCAGATCGACCTGGATGATGTCTACGACGCTGACCCGGCGCAGCAGGCACGCAACCTCGATGCGCTGGTCGAACGGGTCAAGCGCATCGCGCCGACGCACGTCTACCTGCAGGCGTTCGCCGATCCGGACGGCAACAACACGGCCGATGCGCTGTACTTCCCCAACCGTCACATGCCGATGCGGGCGGACCTGTTCAGCCGCGTCGCCTGGCAACTGAAATCCCGCGCCGGCGTGAAGGTCTACGCATGGCTGCCGGTGCTTGGCTTCGAGCTGCCCGACCCGGCGCAGCGCAAGGCGCTGGCGATCCGCAACGGCGATGCCGACGGCATGTACCGGCTCGACTTCACCAAGCCGAAGGCCCGCCAGATCATGCTCGACATCTACGAGGATCTGGCGGTCAATTCCTACTTTGAAGGCCTGCTGTTCCATGACGACGGCTACCTGCGCGACACCGAGCTGCCGGCACTGGCAGCCGGCGGCGATGGCAGTGCGCGCACGCAGGCGCTGATCAGCTTCACCCTGGCGCTGCGCGACAGCGCGCAACGCTGGCGCCCGAAACTGGCCACCGTGCGCAACCTGTACGCTGAGCCGGTACTCCGCCCGCAGAGCGAGGCCTGGTTCGCGCAGCGCCTGGACCTGTTCAACAAGGCCTATGACCAGACCGCGCTGATGGCGATGCCGTGGATGGAAGGCAGCAAGCACCCCGAGCGCTGGCTGGACCAGCTGCTGGCCGCAGTACGCACACACGACCCGCAGCTGCAGCACACCCTGTTCGAGCTGCAGACCGTCGATTGGCGCAACGGGCAACCGATTCCCGCCGAGCGCCTGCGCGCACAGATCCGCCAGTTGCAGGCACAGGGCGTGCACCACTTCGCCTGGTACCCGGACGACTTCATCGCCGACCAGCCCTCCACCCGCGATGCCCGCGCGGCGATGTCCGCCGGCACCTTCCCGTACCCGGAGAAGTGACATGGACATGCATCCGCTGCTGCAGGTCCTGTTCCAGTTCGCTTTCTACTACCCGATGGTGATGGCGTTCTTCTGGATGTCCGGCGGCCTCTACTACTACTACCGGCGCGAACGCCACTCGCGCCCGCGCAACGACCCTCCATTGATGGTCGATCCCCCCTTCGCGAGCCTGCTGGTGCCCTGCCACAACGAGGCAGAGAATCTGGATGACACACTCACTGCGGCGCTGGCCCAGCGTTACCCCGCCGACTACGAAGTGATCGCCATCGATGATGGCAGCAGCGATGACACCGGCGCGCGGCTGGATGTGCTGGCGGCAAGGCACCCGCGGCTGCGCGTATTGCACCTGGATCGTAACCTGGGCAAGGCCAATGCGCTGCGCATGGGCGCACTGGCCGCTCGCTCGGAGTACCTGGTGTGCATCGACGGCGATGCAATGCTGGAGGAACATGCGCTGCACTGGATGATCTGGCACCTGGTCAGCGGCAACCGGGTCGGTGCGGTCACCGGCAACCCGCGCATCCGCAACCGCTCCACCCTGCTCGGACGCCTGCAGGTGGCCGAGTTTTCCTCGATCATCGGCATGATCAAGCGCGCGCAGCGCGTATACGGGCGCATCTTCACCCTCTCCGGGGTGATCGCCGGCTTCCGCCGTACCGCCCTGCATCAGGTCGGCTGGTGGTCGGATGACATGGTGACCGAGGACATCGACATCAGCTGGCGCCTGCAGCGCGCGCACTGGGACATCCGCTACGAACCCAATGCGCTGTGCTTCATCCTGATGCCGGAGACCCTCAAGGGCCTGTGGCGGCAGCGCCTTCGCTGGGCCCAGGGCGGCGTGGAGGTGATGCTGCGCCACGCGCGCTCGCTGCTGCACTGGAAAGAGCGGCGCATGTGGGGCGTGCTGCTGGAGTACGTGCTGAGCGTGATCTGGGCCTACACCATGTTGTTCATCGTGCTGCTGTGGGCACTGGGCAAGTTCGTCGAGCTGCCGCCGCAGCTGCATATCGCCAGCCTGCTGCCGCAGTGGCATGGCGTGATCCTGGCGCTGGTCTGCCTGCTGCAGTTCGCCAGCAGCCTGATCATCGACCGGCGTTACGAAACACAGATTGGACGCAACTATTTCTGGGTCATCTGGTACCCGATGGCGTACTGGCTGATCAGCCTTTCCACCACCCTGGTGGCGTTGCCGAAGACACTGCTGCGCCGTCGCAGCAAGCGCGCCACCTGGACCAGCCCTGACCGGGGGATCCGATGAACGCGCAACGCCCGTCCAACCGCTTCGATTCACGGATGATCCGCAAGCCACACCGCCAGCCGCGCTTCCAGCGCACCGCCTGGGGATTCGTCACGCTGGCGTTCTGGGGCTTCTACTTCTACCTGTGGGCGCCCCTGGTGACCCTGTTCTCGTGGTTGGTTGGCGGCCAGCTGGCCTGGCAGCAGCTGTACGAACGGCAAAGCCAGTTCGATCCCTACGTGCTGGTGGCATTGCCGCTGATGCTGCTGGGCGCCAGCGTGCTGCTGATCGGCTGGGCCGAGTACAACCGCGCCCGCTTCCGTGGCCGCGAACGCCGCCTGCCGCGGCCACTGGCCAGCCTCAACGAAGTGGCCGCCGATCTGGGTGCCAGCACGGGGCTGGCCGAACGCCTGATGGGCTGCAAGGCCGCCACGTTGCACATGGATGATCACGCACGCCCGGTCGGCATCCGCCGCGAGGTGGTGTAACTCGATTGCCCTGGGTGCCGACCGTGGTCGGCACCGGGGTCTACCGCGAAGAGCATCCACGCATGGCGTGGATCTACTTGCGCGTCTGCCCTTCGCCACGCACCACGAAACGTTCGACGGTGAGCGCTTCCAGACCCATCGGGCCATAGGCATGCAGGCGCGTGGTGGAAATGCCGATTTCGCTGCCCAGGCCCAGCTGGCCACCATCGGAGAAGCGCGATGAGGCATTGACCATCACCACCGCCGAGCGCAGCGCAGTGACGAAGCGCTCGGCATGGTCGGCGTCTGCGGTCGCGATCACTTCGGTGTGGTCGGAGGTATAGCGGCGGATGTGCGCGATGGCCGCATCGAGGTCGTCCACCACGCGCACGGCCAGCACAAGGTCGAGGAACTCGGCGGCGTAGTCCTCCTCGGTCGCCGCCGTGCTGCCCGGCAGCAGCGGCTGCGCCTGCGCATCGGCGCGCAGCTGAACGCCACGCTGGCCAAGCGCCTGCGCCACGCGCGGCAGGAAGGAATCGGCTACGTCACGGTGTACCAGCAGTGTCTCCAGAGAATTGCAGGCGGCTGGCCGGCTGCACTTGCCATCCACCAGCAGGTCGATGGCCTTGCCCAGGTCGGCGCTGGCATCCACGAACAGATGACAGACACCCTTGTAGTGCTTGATCACCGGTACCCGCGCATGCTCGGCAACGAAACGGATCAGGCCTTCGCCACCGCGCGGAATCGCCAGGTCGATCAGCTCATGCAGCTGCAGCAGTTCCAGCATCGCCTCGCGGCGCAGGTCGGTCAGCACGGTCACGGCGGCCGGCGGCACGCCATTGGCCTTCAATGCACCGGCGAGTGCCTGCGCGATCGCGGTGTTGGAGTGAATTGCCTCGGAACCACCGCGCAGGATCACGCCGTTACCCGCCTTCAGGCACAGCGCCGCGGCTTCGGCGGTCACGTTCGGGCGCGCCTCGTAGATCATCGCGATCACGCCCAGCGGCACGCGCACCTTCTGCACGCGGATGCCATTCGGGCGCACGTCATCGCGGGTGACCTCGCCGACAGGATCTGGCAATCCGGCCACTTCGCGCACGGCTTCGGCCATCGCGAACAGGCGCGGCGGGTCCAGTGCCAGACGATCGAGCATGGCGCTGCCCACGCCCTTCTCGCGCGCGGCGGCGAGGTCACGTGCATTGCCGGCCAGGATCAGTCCGGCATTCACTTCCAGCGCCTGCGCCATCGCCAGCAGCAGCGTGCGTCGTGCCGCGCCGTCGAGGCCGGCAACGATCTGCGCCGCATCACGGCAGGCACGCGCCTGCGCTTCGATCTCGCTCATCGGTGTGTCCTTCAATCCGGTCATGGCAGCACCAGGTCGTCGCGATGGACGACGCTGCCGCCATAGTTGTAGCCGAGCACGGCCTGGATGTCGCGCGAATGGTGGCCGGCAATCCGGCGTACGTCGTCGGCAGCATACTGGCTGACGCCACGGGCCACGCAGACTCGGCCCTGCGGCGCGTTCCAGCACACCTGTACCATATCGCCGCGGCGGAACACGCCCTCTGCACCGGTGATGCCACCGGGCAGCAGCGAGGCGCCCTTCTCGCGCATCGCCTGTGCCGCACCGGCATCGATGACGATCACACCCTCGGCCAGCGGTGCATGCCGCAGCCAGTGCTTGCGGGCGGCCTCGCGGCTGCGTGCGGCATGGATTCGGGTGCCGAACAGGCGGTCCTGCGCCAGCGCACGCACCACGTCACCGCTGCGGCCATTGAACAGATAGGTTTCGATGCCCAGGCGTCCGGCCTTCGCCGCCGCCTCCAGCTTGGTGCGCATGCCGCCGGTACCGGCGCGCGAGCCGGCGCCGCCCGCCATCGCCAGCACCTCGTCACCCAGTTCCGGCACGTCGTGCAACGGCCGCGCATCGGCCACGGTGCGCGGGTCGGCGCTGTACAGGCCATCGATGTCGGTGGCGATGAACAGCGCATCGGCGTCGACCAGCGCCGCCACGGTGGCAGCCAGGTTGTCGTTGTCGCCGAGCTTGAGCTCATCCACCGACACGGTGTCGTTCTCGTTGACCACCGGCAACGCGCCCAGGCGCAATAGTTCACTCAACGTGGCGCGTGCATTGAGGTAGCGGCGGCGGTTGCGCAGGTCGTCATGGGTCAGCAGCACCTGCGCCACCGGGCGCTCGAAGAAGCGCTGCCAGAGCCCGATCAGCTGGGCCTGGCCAAGCGCCGCCAGGGCCTGCCGCGCCGCCATCGCTGCGCCCGGTTCATCGGCGCGCGGCAGGATCGCGCGCCCGGCAGCGACCGCGCCGGAGGAGACGATCACCACCTCGCGCCCGCCCAGGAGATTGGCCGAGACGAACTGGGCCAGGCCCAGCGCGTGGCGTGGCGACAGGCCGCCGCCATCGGCTGCCAGCAGGCTGCTGCCGACCTTGAGCACCGCACGCCGCCACGGCGGCAGCACCTGTTCGGGGAACGGCGAGGCGACATGGGCAGCGTGCTGGATCATCGGTCAGGCTCTCAGCGGGTGTTCCATTCGTGCACGGTCAGGTCGGAGGCCTGCATCGTCACCAGTGGATCGGTGGCGACGATGGCCCGCGCCTGCGCCAGGCTGTCCACGTTGCACAGCACGTAGGCGCCACCGCTGCCATCGGCGAAGCCACCGGTCAGCTGCAGCTTGCCCTGCGCCTGCAACGCATCGAGGAAATCGCGGTGCGGCTGCACCGCTGCATCGTTGAAGTCCGGCCGGCGCATCGCCAGGACCAGGTAGACAGTGCCCGCCATCAGGACAGCGCCTGCCAGCGCGCGCGCAGTTCGTCCAGGCGCAGGTCAGCGGCCGCGCCCGGCGATACACGCGCGGCCAGGCTGCCTTCCGGCGTGCGTCCCTGCCCTGCACTGTCGGCACCGGCCGCAGCGGCCTTGTAGGCCTCGCGGAACGGTACGCCAGCCACGGCCGCCTCCACGGCGACGTCGGTGGCATACATGCCCGAATCAATCGCCGCGCGCAGCCTGTCCTCACGCCATTCCAGATTGGCCAGCAGCGCCGGCAGCAGTTCCAGCGCGGCCAGGCCACGGCCGAAGCCGTGGAAGATGGCACCCTTGGACGACTGCAGGTCGCGATGGTAGCCAGACGGCAGCGACAGCAGCTGCTCGATCTCGGTTCGCGCAGCGGCGACGCTGGCGTGGGTGGCGCGCATCAGCTCGATCACATCCGGATTGCGCTTGTTGGGCATGATCGAACTGCCGGTGGTGTACTGCGCCGGCAGCGCGACGAAGCCGAACTCGGCGCTGGTGAACAGTGACAGGTCCCACGCAATGCGGCGCAGGTCCAGCGTGGCGCCACCGAGCGCTTCCAGTGCAGCCAGCTCGAACTTGCCACGCGACAGCTGCGCGTAGATCGGCGAGATCTGCATGCGCGCGAAGCCCAGCGCGGCGGTGGTGTGCTTGCGGTCCAGCGGCAGGTTCACGCCGTAGCCGGCAGCGGTGCCGAGCGGATTGGCATCGACCAGTGCATGGGTGTCACGGGCGCGGATGGCGTTGTCGATGAAGGCCTCGGCCCAGCCCGCCCACCACATTCCGGCCGAGGACACCACGGCACGCTGGATGTGGGTGTAGCCGGGAATCGGCAGATCCTTCTCAGCCTGCGCGCGGTCCAGCGCGACCTTGGCCACGTCGGCGCTGAGCTGGGCCACGCGCAGCAGCTTCTCCTTCAGCCACAGGCGCGTGGCGACCAGGATCTGGTCATTGCGGCTGCGGCCGGTGTGGATCTTGCGACCCGCATCACCAAGGCGTTCGGTCAGGCGCGCTTCGATCGCCGAGTGGCCATCCTCGTACTGCGTATCCAGCACGAAGCGGCCTTCGCGGAAGTCCTGCGCCAGGATCTCCAGTTCGCGCAGAAGTCCGGCAAGCTCATCGGCACTGAGGATGCCGATGTGCTGCAGGCCCTGCGCATGCGCGGCGCTGGCAGCGATGTCATGCAGGAAGAACTCGCGGTCGAGGATCACGTCGTCGCCGGCGAGGAAGGTCTGGATCTGGGCGTCGACGGCGACGCCGGGCTTCTGCCAAAGAAGGTCTGCCATGGGGGCTCCGGAATGCGTGTTCAGTGCGGGATCGACGTCAGTTCGTCGATGCCCAGCGCGAGGTTGAGGTTCTGCATGGCCTGGGTGGCCGCGCCCTTCAGCAGGTTGTCCAGCGTCGCCACCACGACCACGCGCTTGCCGCCCGGCGCGAGCGTGAAGCCACCGACCTGGGCACCGTGGCGGCCGGCGATGCGGCTGACCCACGGCGCTTCGTCCAGCACTTCGATCAAGGGTTCACCGGCATAGGCCTGCTGGAAGCGCTCGACGATCTGCTCACGGGTCTGCACGCGGTTCAGCCACAGGTTGGCGGTCAGCGTGATGCCACGGAAGTGCGGCGCGACGTGTGGCATGAACTCGACGGCCACGCCCAGCTGCACGGACACTTCGCGCTCGTGCACATGGTTGGTCAGCGCATACGGCATCAGGTTGTCGGCCAGCAGTTCGACGTTGTTCTTGTCCGACGGCGTAGTGCCGGCACCGGAGTAGCCGGACACACCGAAGCACTGCGGCGGGCCGGCCAGCAGGTCCAGCAGCGGATGCACCGCCAGCTGCATCGCCGTGGCATAGCAGCCCGGGTTGCTGATGTGCTTCTGGCCGTTGTACCGGCCGCGGGTCAGCTCCGGCAGGCCGTAGTACCAGCTGTTGTCGAAGCGGTAGTCGGCCGACAGGTCGACGATGACGGTGTCGGGCTTCGCCGCTTCCAATGCGGCCACGAACGGAGCGGCCAGGCCGTTGGGCAGGGCCAGGATCACCGCGTCCACCCCCTTGGCCGCCACTGCGTCGGCGTCCAGGTTTTCGTACTGCAGCTCGCCCTGGAATTCCGGGTGGTGGTCGGACAGGCGCTGCCCGGCGCGCTCGCGCGAGGAGACGAAGGCCAGTTCCAGCCGTGGGTGGGCGGCCACCAGCTTGATCAGCTCGGCGCCGGTATGGCCGCGGGCACCGACGATGCCCAGGGTGAAGGTCGAATCGTTCATGCGTGGCTGTCCAGACGGTATTGCAGGTGGCGCTTCACGCCCTGCCATTCGGCATCGATGATGGAAAAGATGACGGTGTCGCGCGGCGTGCCGTCGGCGTGACGCTTGTGGTTGCGCAGCACGCCATCCTGCTTGGCGCCCAGGCGGGCGATGGCGGTGCGCGAGGTGACGTTGAACCAACTGGTTTCCAGCACCACGCTGATGCAGCCCATGGCCTCGAAGGCGTGCTGCAGCAGCAACAGCTTGGCTTCGGTGTTGGCGCCGGTGCGCTGCACGCGCGGCGTGTACCAGGTGTAGCCGAGGCTGAGCTTGGGCACGCTGGGGTCCATGTCGTAGAAGCGCGTGGTGCCGATGATGTCACCCGCCGCATCGTAGATCACGAACGGCAGCACCTTGCCTTCGGCCTGCACCTGCAGCGCGGCCTGCACATAGGCTTCGGCCCGCTGCGGTGACGGTACCTGGGTGTACCAGAGCTGGTCCAGGCCGCTGCCTTCGAGTGCAGCGCGCAGGCCGGGGACATGCTCAAGCTGAAGCGGCTGCAGCGTCACATGCTGGCCGCGCAGGGTAGGCACCGTCTTCCAAACGTCAGGATTGGTCATCGCTCAGCCCTGCAGGCTCGGTGCGCGCTGCGCGCAATGATCGACATAGGTCTTGATCCGGTCGATGCCATCGGCGCCGAACCAGAACACTTTCCAATGGTCCTGCTTGTAGCAGCCATCGGACTCGGCGTAGTAGAAGTGGTTGATCGGGTTGCCGTGGCGCGAGCGCCAGAACAGCTGCGGGGTTTCCTCCAGCATCACGTTCCAGACCGCACGTCCTAGGCCTTCACCCTGCGCGTCGTCGAGCACGGCGAACTTGTCCAGGTACACGCCCTCTGCCTCGTCGGTGAGGATCACCGCAGTGCGGTAGTTCTCGCTGACATAGGCACGCAGCAGCTTGGTCCTTTCGAAGTAGTCCGGCACCAGGGTGCGGCCGAAGCTGGATTCGATCAGGCCCTTCAGCCGCGGCAGGTCGAGCTCGCTCCAGGCGGTGGCGCGCAGTACTCTCTCACCCTTGCGCACCAGCGTGCCCGAGCCCTTGTGGGTGAACAGTTCCTTGGCCAGGTCGGCCGGACGCGTGATCGACACCGACGATTCCAGCGGCAGGCGGTCGAGCAGGTCCTTGATCTGTTCGATCTTCACCTTCATGCCACCGTGGATCCACGGCTGCGCGATCAGGTGGTCGTATTCGGTGGACAGGTTGATCGAATCGATCACGTTGCCCGCCTCGTCCAGCAGGCCACCGGTGCCGGTCAGGAAGATGATCTTGTACGGCTGCAGTTCCTGCACCAGCTCGTTGGCGGCAAAGTCGGCGTTGACGTTGAGGATCTGGCCACCGGCGGTTTCACCCAGGCTGGTGATGACCGGGATCGAGCCGGCACGCAGGCTGGCCTCGATCGGTGCCAGGTTGACCTTCTTCACCTCGCCGACCAGGCCGTAGGTGTCCACGTCCAGGTACTCGGCCTCGAACACGCCACCGGTGATCGAGGTGGCACGTGCGCCGTTCTGCTGCAGCGCCTCGACCAGGCGCAGGTTGGACTGCTGGAACACGCGGCGCACGATCGCCAATGCTTCCGGCGAGGTCACGCGCAGGCCGTTGACGGTCTGCTTCTCGATGCCGGCGGCCGACAGCTCGGCATCCAGCTGCGGGCCGGCGCCGTGCAGCACGATCGGGGTCAGACCGACCTCCTGCAGGAACGACAGCGAGGAGGTCAGTGCGTCGAGGTCGTCGCGCAGCACCGCGCCGCCGACCTTGACCACGGCGAAGCGCTTGGCATCCAGCTGCGAAAAGCGCTTGAGGTACTGGCTGATCTCCTTCGCGCTGGCCATGCTGGAAAGCAGGCGCACGATGGTCTGGCGGGTCTGGCGGTGGGGCTGGAGGGCAGGAGACATTTCGGTTTCGTCACAGGCGGCGGTCGCCGCGTTGCAGTTCCGCCATGCCCGGGGCATGGCGGCGTTGTGGGGTCGATCAGGCGCCGGCGGTGATGATCCGATGCACGGCGTCGGTGTAGCGCTGCAGCTGGTCCAGCGTCACGAACTCATCGGCGGTGTGGGCCTGAGCGATGTCACCCGGGCCGAACACCAGGGTGGTGTAGCCAGCGGCCGAGAACAGCGACGCCTCGGTCCAGAAATCCACCGCATTGCCGATCGTCAGCTCCAGCGCATCGGCCACGTCGCGCGCCAGCAGGCGGCGGTTCTCAGCTTCGGCAATGTCACCGGCGGGCAGGCTGGGACCACGGAACGTCTCGGTGAAAACGGCGGCTTCCGGCTCGGCGAAACCGGCGAAGGTCGCCAGCAGGCCATCGATGTCCATCGACGGCAGCGGGCGGAACCCGAAGCGCACCTCAGCAGCCGGTGCGATCATGTTGGCCTTGATGCCGCCTTCGACGCGGCCGATATTGAAGCGCAGGCCGGTCAGTCCGCCAAAGCGCGCCGAAGCCAGCGATTCCACATGATCCAGCGCGCGGTTTCCCCAGCGCATGGCCTGGTGCAATGCACTGGCGGCCGCATCCTGCTTGCCCGAGGCGTGCCCTGCCCGACCGGCGAACTGCATCAGCACCGAACTGATGCCACGGTGCGCCAGCACTGCTTCGCTCATGGTCGGTTCGGCCACGAGTACGGCTTCATACGGCAGGCCACGGGCCAGGAATGCAGCGATGCAGCGCGGGTCGTTGGCTTCCTCGTCGCTGGAGAACAGGAACGCGGCGTCGCCATCGCTGGCGTTGGCCGCCGCCACCAGTGCCGCGGCGGCGCCCTTGATGTCACACACGCCCAGGCCGACCACACGGTCGTCCAGGCGCCGCATCACGTGCGGGTCGGCACTCCAGTGCGGCGAATCCGGCACGGTGTCCAGATGCACGTTGAACAGGTACTTCGGCGTCCCACGCACGGCATACAGGCTCACCGCACCGGCGCCATGGTCGATCACCTCGACGTTGAAGCCGGGCAGGTTGTCGCGCAGGTAATCGAAGATGCCACCGGTGGTGATCGCACGCGGCGGGTTGCGGGTGTCGAAGGACACCAGCGCCTGCAGGTGATACAGGGTGGAAGCAAGCAGGTCGGTCATGGGAATCAACAAGGTGTTCACTCGGCCGCAGCCGGTGCATAGAGGTTCTGGCGCATGATTTCCATCAACGACTCTGGCCGTGCCGGCGCGCTGAAGCCGAACGTGGTGTAGAGCCGGTGGGCATCGCTGGTGGCCAGCATGAAGCGGCGCAGGCCCTGCAACTGCGGATGGGCCATGATCGCCTGCAGCAGTTGCTTGCTGTAGCCCTGGCCGCGGTGCTGTGGCAGCACGAACACATCGGCCAGATAGGCAAAGGTGGCACCATCGGTGATGACGCGCGCGAACGCAACCTGGCCGGACTCGTCCAGGTAGGCGCCAAAACACAGCGAACCATTGATCGCCCGCTCCACCACCTCGCGCCCGATGCCCAGGCTCCAATTGGCCTGGGTGGACAGGAACTGGTGGATCAGGGCAACGTCCAGGTGCTGCGGATCGGTGCTGATGCGGAGCGTGCTCATCGTTTCATCCGGTTGCCGTGCGCCCTGGCCCGCAAAGGGCCAGGGCGATGGGATCTCAGCGGTTCACCTGCGCGAACAGCGTCGAACTCATGCCGAACAGCTTGATGAAGCCTTCGGCCTCTTCCACGCCCCAGTCGGCCGACTGCGCGTAGGTGGCGCCCTTGGCGTTGAGCAGGTGCGGCGACTTCACCGCCACTGCATCGACGCGGCCGCCGCGGGTTTCCAGCACCACTTCGCCGTTGACCTTGGCCTGCGAGGACTTCAGGAAGGCCTCGATGTCGGTCTTCAGCGGGTCGTGGTAGAAGCCTTCGTACACCAGCTCCACCCACTTGCGTGCGACGTCCGGCTTGAAGCGGTTCTGCTGCTTGGTCAGCACGGCATCTTCCAGCGCGCGGTGCGCGGCCAGCAGCGAAACCAGGCCCGGGGCCTCGAACACGATGCGACCCTTCAGGCCGATCACGGTGTCGCCGGTGTAGACGCCGCGGCCAACGCCGTACGGGGCGAACAGCTTGTTGAGCTGGGCCAGGATCTGGTCGCCCGGCAGCGCCTTGCCGTTCAGTTCGACGGCTTCGCCTTCAACGAACTTCAGGGTCACGGTCAGCGCCTGTTCCGGCCATTCGCTGCGCGGCGAGCACCAGCCACGCGCGCCTTCACCCGGGGCTTCCCAACGGTCGATCTCACCGCCGGACATGGTCACGCCCAGCAGGTTCTCGTTGATGGTGTAGGCCTGCTGCTTGGCGCGCACGCCGAAGCCGCGCTCTTCCAGGTACTTCTGCTCGTAGGCGCGGGTCTGGGTGTGTTCCTTCTGGATCTCGCGGATCGGCGCGATGATCTGGTAGTCGCCCAGTGCCTTCACAGCCAGGTCGAAGCGGACCTGGTCGTTGCCCATGCCGGTGCAGCCGTGGGCGATGATGTGGGTACCCAGCTCGGCAGCACGCTTCAGCGCGGCATCGACGATCAGGTAGCGGTCCGAAACCAGCAGCGGGTACTGGCCCTGGTAGCCTTCGCCGGCCCACACGAACGGCTTGACGAAGCCTTCCCAGATGGCCGGGCCACCATTGACGGTGACGTGGCTGGTCACGCCCAGTTCGGCGGCGCGCTTCTCGATGAAATCGCGCTCTTCATCATCCACGCCACCAGTGTCGGCGAACACGGTGTGCACGTTGTAGCCACGCTCCTGCAGGTACGGCACGCAGAAGCTGGTATCCAGGCCGCCGGAGAAGGCGAGAACGACGTCTTTGTTGCTCATGGGGAGGGTATGTCCTGGTAGCGCCGGGCCGTGCCCGGCGGAAATGATTGAATCGGAAAAAATCAGCGCCCGGCAACGGCGGCCATGATCGCCTTCTGCACGTGCAGGCGGTTCTCGGCTTCGTTGATGGCGATGCACTGCGGCGAATCCATCACCGCATCGGTGGCCTTCACGTTGCGGCGCAACGGCAGGCAGTGGCTGAACACCCCGTTGTTGGTCAGCGCCATCTTCCGTTCGTCCACGATGAAGTGCTTGAACTGGTCACGGATCGGCTTTTCCGGTTCCCAGTTGCCGAAGAACGGCAGCGCGCCCCAGCTCTTGGCGTAGACCACGTCGGCGCCTGCGTAGGCGCTGTCGATGTCATGGCTGATCTTCAGCGAACCGCCGCTCTCGGCCACGTTCTGCTCGGCCCAGCCCATGTAGCGGTCGTCGAGGATGTAGTCGGCGGTCGGGCACAGCAGGGTCACGTCCATGCCCATGCGGGTGGCGATGGTCAGCGCCGAATTGGCAACGGCAGTGTTCAGCGGCTTGGGGTGGTAGGTCCAGGTCAGCACGTACTTCTTGCCGCGCAGGTCCTGGGTGCCGAAGTGCTCCTGCAGCGCCATGATGTGGGCCAGCTCCTGGCACGGATGGGTGATGGTCTCCATGTTGATGACCGGCACCGGCGAGTACTTGGCGAAGCTGTTGAGGACGATGTCCTGGCGGTCGTAGGCCCAGTCGACGAACTTGGGGAACGCGCGCACGGCGATGATGTCGCAGTAACGGCCCAGCACCTTGGCCACTTCAGCGATGTGCTCTTCGGTATCGCCGTCCATCACCGTGCCGAGGTTGAACTCGATCGGCCACGCATCCTTGCCCGGCTGCAGCACCACCGCGTGGGCGCCGAGCTGGAACGCGCCCAGTTCGAAGCTGGTGCGGGTGCGCATGGACGGGTTGAAGAACACCAGCGCGATCGACTTGCCCTTGAGCTGGTCGCCGAGCTTGTTGCGCTTGAACAGCGCGGCCTGGGTCAGCAGCGCGTCGAGATCGCTGCGGCTCCAGTCCTGGGTGTTCAGGAAGTGCTTGGGGGACATCATCTTTCCTTGCGTGGCGGCGCCGGGTTCGACGCAGTGGAAGGGAAAAGCAGGAACCAAAGGTGGAGCGAAAAGGTTGCAGTTGCAGCTTTCAGAACGCAGAAACGAGAAAACCCAGCCGGCGGGCTGGGTTTTTATCGGACGAACAGCAAAAAGCTCCGGTTACCCAGCGAGAATGTGGGGTTCCGGTCGACGCGCACGCGAGGTCATGCCCGACGCCTGTCGGGCTGCGCTGCTGTCGTGCTGGAAGTCGGTGAGCTTCATGGTCAGCCATCTTTGCATGCGGCCGGGGCCGGCGCAAGGGGCCGCGGTCGCAGAATCAGGGATTGCCGGCCGCACCCTGCTCGGGGCCGACCCAGGGCGTGATCGACACCCGGATCTTGAGCCGGTTACCGGGGTCTTCCGGTAGCCGCGAGCGGTACTTGGTGCCCTTGTAGACGTAATCCACGTCGTAGGCGATGGGCCGGCGGAATTCACGCCCCACCGGCACGATGCGGCAGTCGCGGGTCAGCATCGGACCGGTGTTGGCCGGCGCCGGGGCCGGCGACTCGGTTCCGACCTCCTCAACGGCCTCCTCGTCACTGCGCTTGAACATCGAGCGCACCGAGTCCCAGAAGCGGCTGATCCGGCCCTTGTCCTCGACCGGCTCCTCGCCGGTCACGTTCACCGGGGCCAGGGTCCGGGTCGACACCGGCTCGCAGTGCTCTTCGGTGCGGGTCGCACGCAGGGTCTGGAACACGGGTTCGACGTTCAGCACCTGCGCGTAGTCGAACTTCACGTTCTCCACGATCACCACCCGGTTGCGGGGCTCGGCCTCCTGGGCCAGCACCACGGCGGGCAGCGCCGACAGGTAGGCCAGGGTCAGCAACGCGGTGGATTTCATTGGCGACGGGAGCAAGGACACGGCAATAGTGTAGGCAGTGGCGAGCGCAAGGGGCTGAACATTACCCGTCCACGCTGCTCCTGCCCACCCCACCCGGAGGAACCGGCGTCCACCGGTGGCAGCCAGTGCCCCCAAAGGGGGCCGACACGTTCTAAAATCACAGGCTTGTCCCCCAGCCACAGCCCCATGACCCTGCGCCTGCACAACAACCTGACTCGCCAGCTCGAACCGTTCACTCCGCTCGACCCGGCCTGTCCGACCCTGTATGTGTGCGGCCCCACGGTCTACAACTACGTGCACATCGGCAACGCCCGTGGCCCGGTGGTGTTCGGGGTGCTGGCCGATCTGCTGCGGCGCCGTTTCGGCGCGCTGCGCTACGCCCGCAACATCACCGACGTGGACGACAAGATCAACACCGCCGCGCGCGAGCAGGGCGTGCCGATCAGCACCATCACCGGCAAGTTCGCCGCCGCCTACCGTGAAGACATGGCCGCGCTGGGCGTGGTACCGCCGGACATCGAACCGGAGGTGACCGCGCACATTCCGCAGATCATCACCATGATCGAGCAGCTGATCGCCAACGGGCATGCCTATGCCGCCGAGGGCCACGTACTGTTCGCAGTGGCCAGCTTCGACGGCTACGGCAAGCTCTCGCGCCGCGACCCCGACGAAATGCTGGCCGGCGCCCGCGTCGACGTGGCCCCGTACAAGCGCGACCCGGGTGATTTCGTGCTGTGGAAGCCGTCCAGCGACGACCTGCCCGGCTGGGCGTCGCCCTGGGGCCGTGGCCGCCCGGGCTGGCACATCGAGTGCTCGGCGATGGCCGCGGCTCACCTGGGTGAGACCATCGACATCCATGCCGGCGGCGTCGACCTGCAGTTCCCGCACCACGAGAACGAGCTTGCGCAGAGCGAATGCGCCCACGGCGGCAAGATCTTCGCCCGCTTCTGGCTGCACAACGGCATGCTCAACTTCGGCGGCGCCAAGATGAGCAAGTCGCTGGGCAACATCGAGCGCGTGCACGATCTGGTGCGCCAGCATCCGCCGGAAGCGCTGCGCCTGGCCCTGCTGTCGGCCCACTACCGGCAGCCGCTGGACTGGTCCGATGCGCTGATCGAACAATCGGTGCGCACCCTGGACCGCCTGTACGGCACCCTGCGCGAATTGGCATCGGTCGAGGCCACTGCAGTGATTCCG
Source organism: Stenotrophomonas sp. HMSC10F07 (assembly GCF_001807895.1). NCBI lineage: Bacteria > Pseudomonadati > Pseudomonadota > Gammaproteobacteria > Lysobacterales > Lysobacteraceae > Stenotrophomonas > Stenotrophomonas sp. HMSC10F07. The sequence continues at coordinate 6,721 of NZ_KV791361.1, read as the reverse complement.
GCCACGGTCGAGGCGACCCTGGACGACGATCTCAACACCCCACAGGCGCTGGCCGAAGTGGCCCGCATCGCCGCCGATGCGCGTCGTGCCACCGACCCGGCCGAGCAGGCGCGCCTGAAGGGTGAACTGCTCGGCGCCGGCCTGGCACTGGGCCTGCTGCAGGCCGATCCGGCGCAGTGGTTCGGCACCGCGGCCAGCGATGACGGCGACGATGCCCGCATCCAGGGCCTGATCGACGAGCGCGCCGCGGCCAAGAAGGCACGCGACTTCGCCCGTGCCGACGCCATCCGCGACCAGCTGGCCGCCGAAGGCATCGTGCTGGATGACACCCCGCAGGGCGTTCGCTGGTCGCGCAAGCGCAGCTGACCTGCCCTGCCCCGTGGCCGGTCCGCCGGCCACGCCCCCACCGTAGAGACTGTTGTGACCGACTCCCCGTTCCCGCTTGAATCCACCGCCGCCGAGGCCCAGACCGCCATCGCCGAGGAATTCGGCTTCTTCGGCGACTGGTCCGAGCGCTACCAGTACCTGATCGACCTCGGCCGCAAGCTGCCGGTCTTCCCGGAAGAATGGAAGACCGAAGAGCATCGCCTGCTCGGCTGCCAGTCGATGGTCTGGATCGTGCCGGAAGGCAACGCGCAGTCGCTGCGCTTCCATGCCATCAGCGATTCGGCGATTGTCTCCGGCCTGATCTTCCTGGCGCTGCGCGTGTACTCCGGGCGCTCGGCGCAGGAGATCCTGGCCACCGAACCGAGCTACATCCAGGACATCGGCCTGGCCCGCCACCTCTCGCCCACCCGCAGCAACGGCGTGGCGGCGATGCTGGCGTTCATCCGTGAGACGGCGCAGGCGCAGCTGCAGCGCGACCCGTCGTGAGCGAGCCCGCCACGGCCGAAGACAGTGCACTGGGCCTGCTGTCCCGGCCCGGTTTCGCCAGGCTGCTGGCCTACCGCATCTTTGCGATGCTGTCCTACCAGGTGGTCGCGGTCACTGTCGGCTGGCACATCTACGAAGTCACCCGCAATCCGTTTTCGCTGGGCCTGGTCGGTCTGGCCGAGGTACTGCCGTTCTTCTGCGTGGCCCCGTTCGCCGGCTACCTGGTAGACCACCTGCCGCGGCGCCGGCTGGGCATGGTCGCCTGTTGCGGGCTGATCGCCACTGCACTGGTATTGACCAGCGTGGCCATGGGCTGGTTGCCGATTGACGGCGTGTGGCCGATCTACGCGGCCATCGCGCTGACCGGCATGGTCCGCGCCTTCCTGTCGCCGATCTACAACGCCTTGTTCGCCCGCGTGCTGGCCCGTGACCAGTTCGCGCGTGGCGCCGGCCTGGGCGCGGTGGTGTTCCAGGCCGGCATGATCGCCGGCCCGGCACTGGGTGGCGTGCTGGTCGGCTTCGGTGGCAAAGGCCTGTCCTACGCAGTGGCCACCGCTTTTGCGCTGGTGGCGATGGCCTGCCTGGCCACGCTGAAGGTGGAAGAGCCGGTGCATGCCGGCCCGGCCGCCCCGATCTTCAAGAGCATCGCCGAAGGCGCGCGCTTCGTGGTCGGCAACCGCATCATGGTCGGCGCGATGGCGCTGGACATGTTCTCGGTGCTGCTGGGCGGCGTGGTGGCGATGCTGCCGGCGTTCCTGCACGAGATCCTGCACCACGGCCCGGAAGGCCTCGGCATCCTGCGCGCGATGCCGGCGCTGGGCTCGGTGTGCGTGGGCCTGTGGCTGGCGCGCCACCCGCTGCACCGCAATGCTGGCCGCGTGCTGCTCTTCGCGGTGGCCGGCTTCGGCCTGTGCGTGATCAGCTTCGGGTTGTCGCAGCACTTCTGGCTGTCGGCGCTGATCCTGCTGTTCTACGGCGCGTTCGATGGCGTCTCGGTGGTGATCCGCTCGACCATCCTGCAGTTGGCTACGCCAGAAGAAATGCGTGGTCGCGTATCGTCGATCAACGGCATCTTCATCAGTTCGTCCAATGAGCTGGGCGCGTTCTATGCCGGCACGATGGCGAAGCTGCTCGGCCTGGTGCCGGCGGTGGTGCTGGGCGGATTCGCGGTGCTGAGCGTGGCCGGGATCACCGCGTGGAAGAACCCAACGCTGCGGAAACTGAATCTTCGCGACCTGCAGTAGCGTCGGCTCGTCGTTTCCGCGACAGCCGCTTTACGTGCGCCGACGCATTGGTAGCGCCGGGCCATGCCCGGCGGCCCTTTTCCGCGACCGCGGCGGGGTGTCACTTTCTTTTCGCGAAAAGAAAGTAACCAAAGAAACGCTCCGCCATCCGCGAGCCGGTGCTTCGCACCGGTACCCTGCGCTCCTCGGTGAATCAGGGGACGGCGCCGAACTCGCTGCGCTCAAACAGCGGCGCCTCTTCGCCCCTGATTCCCCTGCGGTGCTCGGCTCGCTACAAGGCGGACTCAACAGCCGCGAGCGCACGCATGACCGCTCCTGTCGGCCTGAGCCGAGCGTGGGCTCGACTCTACATCGGCCGCGCACGCAGGAAACCGTCGAGAGCCTGCGGGTGGGTCCGGGCGGGACGGTCCGCGGCATGGATGCCGCGGCCGAGCTTACAGGGATGTACTTGCAGCGTGTCCTGCCCGGACCCACCCGCAGGCTCCCTCCGATACCCGGAAGGCGCCGTTCTACCCAGCCAACCACCCCCAACAAAAAACCCGGCCGAAGCCGGGTTTTCTGCATGACCAGACAACGACCGGGAATCAGTCGCCCTGCTGCTTCTGCAGGTGCTCCCAACGCTCCTGGGCGTCGATGGTGCGTTCAGCGGTGAGGCGCGCTTCCAGGCGCTCCAGGCCGATTTCTTCGCCGGTGTCGACGCAGTAGCCGTAGTCGCCTGCTTCCAGGCGCTTCAGGGTGCTGTCGATCTTGCCGATCAGCTTGCGGTAGCGGTCGCGGGTACGCAGTTCCAGCGAGTTCTCGGTCTCGCGGGTCGCACGCTCGGCTTCGTCGCCGATGTCACGCACTTCCTCGCGCAGGTTCTCGATGGTCTGCTTGGACTCTTCCACCAGGTCCGCGCGCCAGTTCTGCAGGCGCTGGCGGAAATACTCCTGCTGCAGCGAGCTCATGTATTCCTCTTCCGAGGACGGCTTGTAGCCAGCCGGCAGGATCGGGCGGCCAGTGGCCTCGTCGGTCTTGTACTCGACCACCTTGTACTTGCTGCGCGGGGCCGGTGCTGCCGAGCGGGCGGCGACGGCCACGGCAACCTTGCCGACAGGGCGCGACACGGTCTTCGGGGCGGAATCGGATTTCACGGCGGTTTTGGCAGGCGATTTCGAAACGGGCACGGGATTCTTGGATTGCGGGGCCTTCGAAGCGACAGGAGCGGCGGCCGGGGCCGGCGTTGAGGCCGGCTGGGCTGCCGCCACTGCCACGGTCTTGGCCGGGACAGGCTTGGCCGGAGCCGGCTTGGCAGCAGGCTTCGGTGCGGACTTCACTACTGGGGCCGGGGTCGGCTTTGTGGCCGGCGCGGCAACGTTCTTGGCAACCTTCTTTACAGCGGCGGGCGTGGCGGCCGGTTTAGCCGCAGCGACCTTCTTTGCTACGGGCTTGGCGACCGGCTTGGCTGCAGCCTTCTTCACCACCGCCTTCGGCGCTGGCTTGGCGGCTGCCTTCCTGGCCACCGGCTTGGCGGCGGCCTTCTTCACCGGCGCAGCCTTGCTGACGGTCTTCTTCACCGGCGCCTTCTTGCTGGCAGCGGCTGGCTTGGCCTTGGCGGGCGCAGCGGCCTTCTTCGCCACCGGCTTGGTTGCCTTGACCGGCGTTTTCTTTGCGGTGGCCTTCCTGGCCGCCGGTTGCGAGGACGCTGCCTTGGTGGCCGGCTTGCTGGCCGGCTTCTTGGCAACGGGCTTTGCCGCCAACTTCTTCACAACAGGCTTGGCGGTTTTCTTGGCGGCCGTTGCGGCCTTCTTTGCAGTTTTTTTAGCAGCCACGAAACGCTCTTCCTTGGATTCCCCGGGGCCCGGGAAAGCGGGCCTTTATAGCCTACCCGACCCGCAGCAGCAACCTTGGCACCCTGCTCCATTCAGTCCTGGAGTCAAGGTGCCCAAGTGGCAGTCCGACGAACACGGACCGCCTTGCGCGGTACGGAACCTGGCCAACACCCGCGGGTGCTGGTACCGGTCGCAGGCCATCGGCGACATGCGACCAACGGCCCATCCTGCACAAATGCGGCCTTCATGCCAACTGGCATAAGATGACTGGGTGATCTCGCGCCTGCTCATTGCCCTGCTGCGCTTCTACAAGCGCTTCATCAGCCCCCTGCTGGGGCCGCGCTGCCGTTTCGTGCCGAGCTGTTCTGAATACGCGATGGATGCCATCTCCCGGCACGGGCCGCTGCGCGGCAGCTGGCTGGCTGCGCGCAGGCTGGGCCGCTGCCATCCGTTCCACCCCGGCGGCTTCGATCCGGTGCCCGAATCCACCCACGCCCCCTCTTGCCGTTGCACAGGAAAACACTGACATGTCCTCCACCCTCATCACCAACGCCCGGATGGTCAACGAAGGCCGCACCTTCGACGGCGACCTGCGCATCGAGAACGGCCGCATTGCGCAGATCGGCAACGGGCTGGCGCCGCGCGACGGCGAGCAGGTGGTGGACGCCGCCGGGCGCTGGCTGCTGCCCGGCATGATCGACGACCAGGTGCATTTCCGCGAACCGGGCCTGACCCACAAGGGCGACATCGCCAGCGAATCGGCCGCGGCCGTGGCCGGTGGCCTGACCAGCTTCATGGACATGCCCAATACCAACCCGCCGACGCTGGATTCGACCATCCTGGAAGCCAAGTACGAGCTCGCGCGCGGCCGCGCCTGGGCCAACTACGGCTTCTACCACGGCGCCAGCAATGACAACCTGGAAGCGATCCGTGCGCTGGACCCGAAGAAGGCGCCCGGCGTGAAGGTGTTCATGGGTGCTTCGACCGGCAACATGCTGGTCGACAACCCGGAAACGCTGGACGCGATCTTCCGCGAATGCCCGACCCCGATCATCACGCACTGCGAAGACACGCCGATGATCGATGCCAACCTCAAGGCCTTCCAGGAAAAGTACGGCGATGCGCTGACCCCGGACATGCACCCGGACATCCGTTCGCGCGAAGCCTGCATCAAGTCGACGCGCCTGGCGATGTCGCTGGCACGCAAGCACGGCACCCGCCTGCATGTGCTGCACATCTCCACCGCCGATGAGCTGGCGCTGTTCGAGAAGGGCCCGCTGATCCGCGCCGATGGCAGCCGCAAGCAGATCACCGCCGAAACCTGCGTGCACTTCCTGCACTTCGCGCGTCCGGACTACGCGACCAAGGGCAACCTGATCAAGTGCAACCCGGCAATCAAGGAAGTGTCCGACCGCGAGGCAATCACCGCTGCGTTGGCCGATGACGTGCTGGATGTGCTGGCCACCGACCACGCGCCGCACACCTGGGAAGAGAAGCAGAAGCCCTACGCGCAGGCACCGTCGGGCCTGCCGCTGGTGCAGTACGCGCTGGTGGCCGCGCTGGAGCGGGTGCACGAAGGCAAGCTGACCCGCGAGCAGGTGGTGCAGAAATTCGCACATGCGCCGGCGCAGCTGTTCGACGTGGAAGAACGCGGCTTCCTGCGCGAAGGCTACTTTGCCGACCTGGTGCTGGTGGAGGACGTGCCGTTCACCGTCAAGCGCGAGGACGTGCTGTCCAAGTGCGGCTGGTCGCCGTTCGAGGGCACCACTTTCCGCTCGCGCATCGCCTCCACCTGGGTCAACGGCCAGCAGGTGTGGGACGGCAGCAAGCTGGTGGGTGAACCCGCCGGCCAGCGCATGACCTACGACCGCTGATGCGTTCGGCACTGATGCTCGGGGCGCTGCTGCTGGCCGCGCCCCTGTTTTCCACTTCCCCGGCGCAGGCGCAGGATGGCATCGGCAGCCTGATCGACAGCCGCGTGGTGTTCCCGGCCAGTGCGTCGCAGGGCGCGCTGGTGATCGGCAAGGTACCCGCCGGCAGTCGCGTGCAGTATGCCGGCCGCCAGCTGCGGGTAAGCGGCTACGGCAGCGTGGTGTTCGGCATCGGCCGCGACGAGAAGGGTCCGCTGCGCGTACAGGTGCAACGCCCCGATGGTGGCAGCGAGACCGCGACCATCGCGGTGACGCCGCGCGACTGGCCCACCGAGCGGGTCAACGGGGTGCCACCGAAGACGGTCAATCCGCCGGCGGCGATCGCCGAGCGGATCAAGCGCGAACAGGCGCAGGTGACCGCCGCACGTGCCCGCGATGACGACCGCACCGACTTCACCCAGACCTTCATCTGGCCGGTACAGGGCCGCATCAGCGGCCGCTTCGGCAATGCACGCGTCTACAACGGGCAGCCGGGGGCCGGTCACTCCGGCATGGACATCGCGGTGCCGACCGGCACCCCGGTGAAGGCGCCGGCGGCCGGCATCGTGACCTTCGCCGGTCCGGACCTGTACCTGACCGGTGGCACGCTGCTGCTCGACCACGGCTTCGGGGTCAGCTCCAACTTCCTGCACCTTTCGCGCATCGACGTAAAAGTTGGCGACCGTGTGGAGCAGGGCCAGGTGATCGCTGCCGTCGGCGCCACCGGCCGTGCCACCGGCCCGCACCTGCACTGGGGCATGAACTGGTTCGACACCCGCATCGACCCGTTGCTGGTGCTGGAGCGTAAGTAGCGCGCGTCACTCGCTGGAGTGGCGTCCCGCTTCTGTAGAGCCGAGCCCATGCTCGGCTGCTGTTGGCGCAG
>NZ_KV791360.1:74128-76946 GCF_001807895.1 Stenotrophomonas sp. HMSC10F07 | reverse complement strand
CAGCGGCCGGCATTACTCAGCGGCGGGCCGCTTCGCTCTTGTCGCGCGCGCCGCGGAACTCCGATTCCTTTTCCCACGTCGGCCAGCGGCGGCTGTTGGCCAGCTCGGCACCCAGGTCGTAGACCAGCAGCGTGTCGGCAGCGTGGCCGCTCGGGTCCCAGCTCGGCGTCCAGGCATCACAGGCCTGGTGGTAGCAGTCGGCGAAGTACTTTTCGCGCAGCGCGCGGCCGCCTTCAACGCCACCGTCCAGCTTGTCCAGGCCCGGGCCGATGGTGATCGCCGGCACGCCCAGGCGGGCGAAGGCAAAATGATCGGCACGGTAGAAGAAGCCGGCTTCCAGGTTCGGGTCCGGACTGTAGCTGCGGCCACGGGCCTTGGCCACGCGCTCCAGATCGCCTTCCAACGACACCCGGCCCTTGCCCCACGAGGCAATGTCGCGGGTCGGGCCATCCGGGCTGAACATCTCGATGTTCAGCACCGCAGCGGTCTTGTCCAGCGGCGCCAGCGGGTGCGCAGCATAGTAGCTGGCCCCCAGCAGGCCCTTCTCTTCAGCGGTCAGCGCCACGAAGTACAGCGTGCGCTGTGGCTGCGGGCCGGCAGCGAACACCCGACCCAGCTCCAGCACCGTGGCCACGCCGGTGGCGTTGTCGATCGCACCGCGGCGGATGCGGTCGCCCTTGGCGTCGGGCTGACCGATGCCGAACGCATCCCAGTGCGCGGAGAAGATCACGGCCTCGTCAGCATGTTCACCACCGGGCAGCTTGGCGACCACGTTGCGGGTCACCACCTGTTCGCGCTTGAGCGCGAAATCCACGCTCAATTTCGCGTTGTCCAGTGCCACCGGGCGGAAGTCGGCACGCATCGCCTTGCGCTTCTCCGCATCGAAGTCGAGGCCGGCGTCGGCGAAGATCGCCTCGGCCAGCTCGCGCTGCATCCAGCCGCGCAGCGGGGTGTGCTGCGCCATCGCTTCGGCGTGGCCGCGCTCGATGTCGAACAGCGGCGAAGTGCCCGAGCTCTTTACCGTGGCCCAGCCATACGCGGCCGGCGCGGTCTCGTGCACGATCAGCACGCCTTCGGCACCCCGGCGTGCGGCTTCCTCGAACTTGTAGGTCCACCGGCCGTAGTAGGTCACCGCCTTGCCATCGAACGCGCCCGGCGCGTCGGCCTCGAAGTCGGCGTCGTTGATCAGCACCACGGCGATCTTGCCGTGCAGGTCCACGTCCTTGTAGTCGTTCCAGTGGCGTTCCGGTGCGTCGATGCCGTAGCCGACGAACACCAACGGTGCATCCTTGATCTGCACGCGCTTGCGCGGCTGCAGGCTCTGCAGGGTCACGTCCACGCCATTGGCCAGCGCACGCTTGCCCTGCTTCAGCGACAGGCTGGCCTTGGCCTCACCCTCCAGCTGCGCGCGCACCAGCGGCACTGGCTGCACCCAGCTGCCGTCCACGCCGCCCGGCTGCAGGCCATAGCTGCGGAACTGCTCGATCAGGTACTGCACCGTGCGCTCTTCGCCCTCGGTGGCCGGTGCGCGGCCCTCGAACTCATCCGACGCCAGCACACGCACATGCCGCGACAGTGCCTGCGGATCGATGCCGCCACCCGGCAGGTCGTTGGCCGCATGGGCCAGGCCACCGACAAACAGGCAGGACGACAGCAGCAACACGCGCATCGGATTCACGGCAGTACCACGGCTAGCTTGGAAGTCACCAGAGTGTAACGTGGTCGTGACACCACGGCGCGGCTTGGGCCTGTGTCATCCACGCATGGCGTGGATCTACCTGCTGATGCGATCCAGCCAGCAGGCCAGGCCCTGTGCGTTGAGTTCGATGTCCATCGCCAGCACGGCAATCACCGCCGCATCGTCCAGCGCACAACCATGCTGCTGCGCCCGTTCCAGGTACAGCGCCTGCAGTGCCGCCAGCAGGCAGCGGTGGCGGTCCGGGCGGCCATCGCACTGGCGGCCGATCGCGGCCATCGCATCGATCTGCTCGAACAGGTCCGCAGCCAGTTTTTCCACCTGCTGCACGCGCCCATAGTGGGTCAGGTACATCGCCTGCGGGGCGTAGCCCAGCATGCGTCGGATCGAGGCCTTCATCGCCTCCGGGTCGAACTGCACCGGCGAGGAAGTCGGGAAGATGAAAGCGCCCTGCGCGCTGTCCAGCTCGCGGTAGGAGATGCCGAACGTATCGCCAGTGAACCAGCTGCGGCTGCGCGCATCCCACACGCAATAATGGTGCAGTGCGTGGCCCGGCGTGTGCAGCAGCACCAGTTCGCGGCCAGCGAGATCGATGCGGTGGCCGTCTTCGGCCACCACCACGCGGTGTTCGGGAATCGGCTCGATGCGGCCGTAGCTGCGCGCGATCTCCTCGGCGCCGTACACCGCCGTCGCACCCGCAATCAGCCGGGTCGGGTCGATCATGTGCGGCGCACCGCGCGGATGCAGCACCGCCTTTGCGTTGGGCAGCTGCTGCATCAGCAGTCCGGCGCCGCCGGCGTGGTCCAGGTGCACGTGCGTGAGCAGCAACCAATCCACCGCTTCCACACCCAGGTCGGCATCCGCCAGCGCCTGCAGCATCGCCGGCACAGACAGGCCGGTGCCGCAGTCGACGAAGGCCGCGCGGCCGTTTTCAACGATCAGGTAGGCCGCGTCGAAGTCCGGGCGCTGGAAGCCCGTATCGATCGTGTGGATGCTGGGGTCGGCGGTCATCGGCACGCACCTGGCAGTCTCGGGAACAGACGCCCATGGTAGGCGCGCAGGCGGCCCGGGTTCGATGCGGCTTTGGTCGGGTAGTGCCGGCCGCTGGCCGGCAACCTCGGG
>NZ_KV791360.1:49815-74108 GCF_001807895.1 Stenotrophomonas sp. HMSC10F07 | reverse complement strand
GCTGGCCGGCAACCTCGGGATGGCCGGGAGAATGCATGTGCCGGCCAGCGGCCGGCACTACCGATCAGCCAGAGCGCAATCCGAACCGCGGCCGCAGCAGCAACGCCAGCACCAGCACCGCCAGGAACGCGCCATAGGCATACAGCACCGCCAGCACCTGCGGCCAGATTGGGCCGGCGCCGGGCTGCACCACGCCAATGCGGTAGCCCCACAGCATCGACACGATGCTCAGCGCGAACGCCACGACCAGGGTGGTGCCATCGAACAGGCGCCGCCGCGCGCTGCGCGGCTGGCGCGGAAACAGCCAGTACAGGCTGCCCAGCAGCAGGAACCAGGGCAGGAACAGCAGCAGCGACAACCAGGCCATCGCAGACTCCATGTCATCGCGCCAGAGGCGCGCGGACATCATGCCATGGGTGCTGTGCCACGGTCGTGCCGGCGGGGGTCTTCCCTGTAGAGCCGAGCCCATGCTCGGCTGGGTAGCAAAGCAGCCGAGCGTGGGCTCGGCTCTACAGAGGCGGAGCCGGGTCGAGCATGGCTCGACTCTACAAAGGGCAGGCAGGCCCGGCGATCAGGCCGCTTCGCGCAACGCAGCCAGGGCGGCCAGCACGGCGTCCACCTCGGTTTCCAGCTTGAACAGCTCGCTCTGCAACTGGTCGCCCTGCTCGGCCTGCTTGATCACCGCAATCAACTGGCCGGCATCGCGTGGCGAATCGAAGCCTTCGCTCTGGATCAGCAGCGTGCCGTCACCGGCGGTCAGCTTGAAGTAGAAGCGGCCGTCCTTTTCGCGGTACTGCTTGAACTGCGGCGGCGCCACGCGGGCCACGCCGGCATCTTCGCTGGCGATGCCACCGGCACTGGACAGGTCACGCAGGCCCACCGCATGGCGCAGCTCGTCCAGCAGCGGTGCCGCCAGCTGCTCGCGCAGCTGCTGGCCACGGCGCTTGAGCAGCGCTTCGATCTTCTCCGGCTCGGCCATCAGTGCGTTGTAGCGCTCGCGCAGCGGCGACAGCTCGCTGTCGATACGCTCGAACAGCTGCTGCTTGGCGTCGCCCCAACTGATGCCGGCGGCGAAGGCCCTGGCGAATTCCGCGGTCTGTTCCGGCGTGGCGAACGCCTGGTACATCTGGAACAGCGCCGAGCCCTCGGTGTCCTTCGGCTCGCCCGGTGCGCGCGAGTCGGTCAGGATCGAGAACACCAGCTTCTTCAGCTCCTCGCGCGGCACGAACAGCGGAATGGTGTTGTGGTAGCTCTTGCTCATCTTGCGGCCATCCAGGCCCGCCAGCGTCGCCACCTGCTCATCGATCACCACGTCCGGCAGCGGGAAGTACTCCTTGCCGTACACGTGGTTGAAGCGCTGGGCGAAATCGCGCGCCATCTCGATGTGCTGGATCTGGTCACGGCCCACCGGTACCTGGTTGGCCTTGAAGATCAGGATGTCGGCGGCCATCAGCACCGGGTACATGAACAGACCGGCGCTGACGCCTGCGTCCTCGTCCACGCCTTCCTCGCGGTTCTTGTCCACTGCCGCCTTGTAGGCGTGCGCGCGGTTGAGGATGCCCTTGCTGGCGATGGCGGTCAGGAACCACATCAGCTCGGTGGTCTCGCGGATGTCGCTCTGGCGGTAGAACCACACGTGTTCCGGGTCCAGGCCGCAGGCCAGCCAGCTGGCCGCGATCTCCAGGGTCGCGCGCTGGGTGCGCTGCGGGTCCTGCGACTTGATCAGGCTGTGCAGGTCGGCCAGGAAGAAGAAGCTCTCGATCCCCGGCGCGCGGCTGGCCGCGATCGCCGGACGGATGGCGCCAACGTAGTTGCCCAGGTGGGGCGTGCCGGAGGGGGTGATGCCGGTAAGGACTCGGGTCGTCATGACTGCGTGGGGTAACCTTCGATGAACGGGGCCAGTTTACCTTGCACGCCACCAACCCCGTCAGGGCCTGCGGCGCGTTCATTCACGCAACCCCGCTGGAGACGCCCGATGAAACGCCTGCTGCCCCTGCTGCTGATCCTGCCCCTGGCCGGTTTCCGCCCGGCTCCCCTGCCGCCGCCGGTGTACGACGGCGGCCCCGTGCGCATGGCCCTGGTCGACCGCGACCGCGGCACCGAACTGCGCAGCTACCCTGCCGAGGGCCAGCGCTGGGTGGCCGGCGAGCGCGGCCACCGCTACGCCGTGCGCCTGTACAACGACAGCCCTCGCCGGGTACTGGTAGTGCTGTCGGTGGACGGCGTCAACGCCATCTCCGGCGAGGATGCCGATCCCTCGCAGACCGGCTACGTGCTCAATCCCGGCCAGCGCGCCGACATCACCGGCTGGCGCAAGAGCCAGAACGAAGTGGCGCAGTTCGTGTTCAGCAGCCCCAGCGGCAGCTATGCCAGCCGCACCGGCCGCCCGGACAACATCGGTGTGGTCGGCGTGGCCGTGTTCGAGGAAGCGCGTCGCTGGCGCCCCGAGCCGATCCTGCGCCGTGGCCTGCCGCCGCCGGCTCCAGCCGCACAGGCCGAAGCGGCGGCCGACGCCAGTGCCAGCCGCATCGAGGGTTACGCCAGCAAGTCGCAGGCCCCGGCGCTGGGTACCGGCCATGGCGCACGCGAGCAATCCTCGGTACGCGACACCGACTTCGAACGTGCCAGCCGCAGCCCTGCTCAGGTATTGCAGCTGCGCTACGACAGTGCCCGCAACCTGCGTGCGCGCGGCATCCTGGTCGATGCGCCCTCGCGCCTGCCGCGCGAACCGCAGGCGTTCCCCAACCGCTACGTGCCGGACCCTCCGGCCCGCTGATCGTCCCGCGCAGACAACACGACGCCCGCAACCTCACGGTGCGGGCGTCGTGATGTGGGGGAAACCGAAGCGCTTACTTGTAGTCCGGGTAGTCCTTGCTCACCGCGTCCTGGAACTCACGCACTTCCTTCTCCGCGCGGTCCTTGGCCCAGCCATAGCGTTCCTGCAGGCGGCCGGCCAGATACTCGGCATTGCCTTCGGCCACATCGAAGTCGTCGTTGGTCAGATCGCCCCACTTGGCCTGGGCCTTGCCCTTCAGCTGCGACCACTTGCCGGAAATGATGTCTTTGTTCATTGCTGGGAGTCCTTGGTTGCAACGGCGTTCTTACCGTGGCTCCAGCTTCGCGCAGTCGCTGTTGAGTACCGGTCAACCGGCAATGAAATGCACGCTCACCTGCTTGAATGGTTCACTACGCTTCGACACGTACGCTGCAGAGAAACGCGCAAGCAAAAAGGCCGGGGAGATCCCCCCGGCCTTTTTGCTTTCCGTTCCACTTCAGGCTCAACGGCCCTTGGCGGCATCCTCAACCTTTTCACCGGCCTTCTGCACGTCCTTGCCGGCACCAGCCACGGTGTTGCAACCGGCCAGCAGGGCCACCGAGAACATCGACAACAGCATCAGGGCAACTACGCGCTTCATGGGCTTCTCCTTGGGTTCGCCGCTATACCGCTTCATTCGCGGATGGGATTCTTTCGCTCGGCGGGAGGGCACCAATGCCCACTGCCGCCGCGTGAAGTGCAATCTGGCGGCAGGGGCGTGGAGCGGGCGTGAACGGTTCGGCGATCCGTTCAGCGGGGGGCGGTCAGTCGCGCATCAGGGTGGACTTGCCGAACAGGCTTTCCACCAGGTCCACGGCCAGTTCGGCGGTGGCATTCTGCTTGTCCAGCAAGGGGTTGAGCTCGACGATGTCCAGCGAACCCATGCGCCCGGTGTCGGCGATCATTTCCATCACCAACTGCGCCTCGCGGTAGTTCACCCCGCCCGGCACCGTGGTGCCCACGCCCGGCGCGATGCTGGGGTCGAGGAAGTCGACATCGAAGCTGACATGCAGGTGGGTGTTCTCGTCGATGCCGGCCAGCGCCGCCTCCACCGCGCGCTTCATGCCGTTCTCATCGATGTAGCGCATGTCGTACACATCGACCTTGTGGGTCTTGATCAGGCGCTTCTCTTCCGGGTCCACCGAACGGATGCCGATCTGGTGCATCTGCGCCGGGGTGATCGCCGGTGCGCTGCCGCCCAGACGGGTCAGCGCGTCCGGGCCGAGGCCGCACAGGCAGGCCACCGGCATGCCGTGGATGTTGCCCGACGGCGTGACATCGCTGGTGTTGAAGTCCGAATGCGCGTCCAGCCACAGCACGCGCAGATTCTTCCCCTGCTCGCGGCACCAGCGCGCGACGGCGGTGATCGAACCGATGCCCAGGCAATGGTCGCCACCGAGCATGATCGGCATGCGCCCGGCCTGCAGCTCGGCGTAGCTGGCTTCCATCAGTGCGTGGTTCCAGGCCACCACCTCATCCAGGTGGCGGTAGCCCTCCACCGGCGCGGTCCACGGGTTGCGCGGGCCATCCAGGTTGCCCACGTCGCGCACGTCCACGCCGCGGGCCTCCAGCGCCTCCGGCAGGCCCGCCACGCGCAGCGCTTCCGGCCCCAGCCGCGCACCGCGATGGCCCGCACCGACATCGGTGGGAACGCCAATCAGGGATACGGAAATGGGATGGGCCATGGGTGCCTCCTGCGGTGCGGAAAAAGAAGCACAGTCTAGCCAGAGCTGTGTGACACCACTCGCGGCGGTGCAGCAGGGCATGGGTCAGATCGCCGCGGCCTGCCAGCCGTATCCGGTCAGGCATTCCAGCGCTGGGTCGTCAGGAATTGGACCTTCCGCGATCCACCTCACATCCCGGTCGGTTTCGCCTCTTACGCAAGGCTGTTGTTGTGTCCACGCTGCGCAGGCACCCTGAAGGTGCCGCCTCACTTCCTCAATCATGGAGCACCACGCGCATGAAACATGCACTCAATGGACTTGCGGTACTGGCAATTGCCCTGGGCGGACTGTTTCCCGCCGCTGCCAGTGCACCCTCGCAACGCATCACGCATACGGTGACCTCCGATGCGTATCCCATGCAGACGGCAGGCGCACGCCAGGTACTCGACTGGGTGGCGCAGCGGGTGAAGCCGTCGTTCGCCCCCCAGGGCTACGGCAACGTGCAGGTGGAACGACAGGCAGTCTCCGTAGGACGTGCGTCTGCACGCTCGGATGAATCGATTCCTGGAAAACTGCCAGACCAGGGCATTCCCGGTGAGATCTACCGGGTGGAAAACCTGCTTCCCGACGGCTCCATCCAGACGTGGGAATTCACCTGGGTGGAACCCTCATCCGGCCATGGCGGCGGCTGGGACGTAACCGGCTACACCTACAAGAAGGGAAATGACCCGGTGAACCAGCAGTAGCCGCACTGGGGCAACGCGTGCTGCGTTGCCCCAGTCCGGACATACGCCAACGCCGAATGTTCAACCGCCGCGGCGGCGAACCGGCGTCAGGCTCTGCACCTGGCCGTTGTTGCGCATCATGCACAGGAAGCGGCCATCGGGGTAATCGATGATCAGTTCCTGGTAATCGCTACCCACCGGCATCTGGGTCACCAGCGTGCCCTGAGCGCCCTTGCGCATGTTGCAGGCGCCCAACGCGGTATCGCCCGCCGGCGCCGGGGTGGTCACCGAAGACACATTGCGGAACACCGCGCGGCAGCCGCCATTGACCCACACCGAGTGCCGCGACAGGCCCCAGTTCCTGCCTTCCTCGCAGCGGGTGCGGCTGAGCTGGCGCACGATTTCCACATTGCCGCGGGTATTCAGATCGCACGACACCTGCTGCTCGCCAGTGGATTCGCAGGTGACTTCGCGCGGTAGCGCGGCGTCACCGGTAGCAACCTCGCGCGGGTGTGCGCCATTTGCGGCGGGCGCGGGCGTTCCGCTGGCACTGACCTGGCAGATGCCATTGGCGCCGCCACGGCCGGTATAGCTGATCTGCGGCGTGCCGTCATCGCTGCGGCTGATCGACAGGGTGATGCCGCTGTCGGCATCGCGTGCTTCGAAATAGCGGTCGTTGAAGCGCTTCAGCGCCGTCTCGCGGCCCTGCACGTAGACCGGCCCGCCATCGTCTGCGTGAACATCGATGCCGCCCGGGCAGCTGGCGTTGAAGAACGGCACGGCGGCCATGGCCGGGGCTGCGAAGGTTGTGACCAACAGTGCGACGGTGAGCGGCAGGGCATGGCGACGCATGGGCGGGTCCCGAAGGGCATGTGTCCCCAGTATGTGTCGGGGGTCTGCAAATGGTCTGTGAGGAGAATCAAAAAGCCGGCAGCGCATTCGGGCGTTTGTGTTTGCTATGGTAGATGTGGAGCCTTGCCCGGGCTGTTAAGTCACCTTTACTTCGTGGGCCAGCTCAGGGCATGCGGCAGCGATGGTTCGGGCAGATTTCTCGCTGATGGCGCCACTGCGCAATCTGTCGCTTCTGGCATTGCGATGCCCGAAACGGGCCAAACGCGATAATTCATTTTTCCTTTCAGATCTCCCGATGCCATCGAAACAAACGACTGGCAGGCGGTGATTTCACGTGCGCATGATGAATCGCCACCTTCAGCGAGGTGGCCGGGATTTCCAACCCGAAGACTGAAAGCTGTATACGCTTGCCAGCCGGCGTCGTCCTTTCCAGGTGCGGCGCCGGCTGGCAATCCGTTCGCCGATCGACGGCGGGCGGTGCGTGGGGGCCTCGTGCCCACCGGCTAATTCAGTCCCGGGATTGGAAACCACGTATCGCCCGCCACCTTACCGTGGCGGCACCTCTGTTCCTGACGAGGATGCCCGCATGTCCAGAACCCCTCACCCGTACCTGACCGCCACCCTCGGCGAGGCGGCTCTGCGCCTGCCACCTGAACTGGCGCAGCCGTTGGAAGCCGCTTTCGCCGCCGCGAACGAGGCGCCCGCGCCGATCAACCTGCCCGGCTGCCTGCAGCGCATCCAGGCCGGTGACGCCGCCGATGGACAGCCGTGGCCGGGGCCGGCAGGCACACCTGGTGAAGCGGTGGCTGCCGCGCGCCGGGATCGCGCTGCGGTTGGCTTGGTGTCGCTGCTGGAGCTGTATCACGCCGCCGAGCGCGTGCGCGTGGACGGGGAAGAGAAGGACGATATCGGCGATGGCACGCGCGAAGGGCTGATGCTGGCCTGCCGGGGGCTGGCGGAGTATGTGGCGTTGCAGGTGCGTAGCTGAGGCTGCTGCGGTCGCAGTGTGTGTGCGGCATTGATCGAAGGATCTGCCCGCGCCATACAGTGAGTTGACTCACCGGGTTGGGACGAGAAAACCAGCGAATGGCGGTTTCTTCATTTTCGTTCCATCGCCTTTGCGACCGGCGCCGCGCCGACGCATCATGATCGGCGCATGCCCATGCTGCTCTGGCATGCAAGCGCACACCCAAGGCACGGACCACGGACCCAATCCGCAGTCAAAAGATGCTGTGCTAGATTCAAGAGCGTGACATTGGCGCGAGAGACGCTTTCATGGATGCATGGGTCGAGAAATGCGATTCTTCATCAAAACGCGGACTTCGGCGCCGCCTCTGGATCGCAGCGCGTCGTCGCCTCGCGATCGTTATTCCGGCGCTTGTGCTGACAGCATGTTCGAGCGCCGCGACGCCGCCCCCATCAGATCATGTGAATCAAAGACAGGCCATCAAATCAGGGAGTGAAGCTGGTATGGAGCGATTCAAGAACAGCATCGAGCGATTGTCCAATGTGCGTTTTGGCGATATCGATGCGTTGAACGAACAGCTTCACACGCATCTTGGAAAACCGACCCGGCAGGGCCTGAGAGACGAGCGAACCGCAGAACGTGGAATGTTGGGTGGCCTTGAAGTTCGGAACATCTCACTGAGAAGTGCTGTCGATAATCCTGCGCAGGCGAAGCTGACCTTCGATGTCGCGCCACCGAGCGTCGCGCTCAAAGAAGTCATCTGGGAGGGAACCGCGCAATATCCACCTCGGCCTGATGCCCCTGACTCACGCCCTTACTGGACCGCGCCAGTGAACGGTGCTGAGGTTGTACTCACTCTGGCCCCTGACAATGCGACATTGACCCACGTATTGATCAGTCAGCGTTGACCCCCAGGGCAGGAGCTCCAACATGGAACGTACTGAAGACTCTGTACTGCCGCAGCCGCAGGGGGGGCCTCGCCCAGGACCCGTACGTCGGCCGGACTCCCCGTTAGCTGACCCCTCGCTGGCGCCGCTTCTAGCGAAATCCCCAACACTTCGGGCGGGTCTCGCACAGGCCGAGCGCGACGATCTGGAGGTTGTCTGGGGACAAGCCGGTAGGGGCACCTATCTTGTTCCCGGTGAGAAGATCGTTATTGACGAGAACGCGGTTGGACAAGGCTCCAGAATCGCGCGCTCTCTTTCACACGAGGTGGGGCACCATCTCTTCACCGAACGTCCCGATCCGACGTCCAAGCAATCCTATGTAAACACCCTGCTACGCGGAGAAGCCGCTGCGACGCTCAGTAATGTCCAGGTCCAGCGTGAACTCATTGCGGCCGGTGGACCGGACATTGGCGTGTCGGGTACGGGTAATCGACCGCAACAGTATGGAGCCATTGCCGTTGAACTCCAGGCCGGGCGGATCAATCGAAACCAGGCACTTGGACAGATCGCTGAGGTGTTCAAAACGGAGGCTCCTTCTGTTGGTCCTCATGCGACATACGAGCTTTACTATGGCGCGCACTATGATCAGCACATAGCACCCACGCGGCGTCGACGTAGGCCCGAGCCAGAATTTGACGCCGAGCGCACTTCGGCTGCGGAAAGAGACGCCGTGGTCGCCGACGACTCACTCTCAGTGCAGCGAACAGCTTCCTCAGTAGCTGAACTCGGAAACGCTGACCGCTCTCTCTACATGCAGATAAGAGCGGGTGTGGAACGCTTGGACGCCGAGAGCGGGAAGCAGTGGGATGAGTCGAGTCAGCGCATATCCGCGAGTCTGTTGGTGCTCGCGAAGGAGCAGGGGTTTTCAAGAGTTGACCACGTTGCATTGAACAACCCGACAGAGTCCCTTGCACGTGGCGAGAAAGTATTCATCGTCGAGGGGGCGATGGACGATCCTGCCCAACGCCGTGGAACCATGAATATGATGGACGCGCTTCGCGTGCCTGAAGCAGAGTCCCTTCATCGCGCTGAAGCGTTGGCCGCAAATCTTGAACAGCAGCCGGCGCAGCAGGTTCATGCGCAGGACGGGCCATCGTTTTCAAGGTGAGGCTGTCGAGAAAACAGCTCTGCCGCCCTTCGAACCACCGGGCAGGTACCTGGAGCAGCGCAAAGAGGCGCTGAATCTTGGGGTGGTGCCGCTTATCCGAATCGAACGGATGACCTACTGTTTACAAGACAGTTGCTCTACCAACTGAGCTAAAGCGGCATGGGTGGTGCACCGGCGGCAGCGCCGCGGTCAGGGGATTCTAGCGCAACCGCGTGCATTCCAGCGACCGGCTCTGCGCCGCGCCGCTGCGCTGCTGGGCCTGGGCCGGCTGCGTGCCCGCCGCCAGCTGCCCTTCCAGCCACCATTGGCCGGCGTCGCCGCTGGCGACCAGGCGCGGCTGGAAGCCGGCGGCCTGCACCGCCGCCATGCGCCGTTCGGCGCCTTCGCGGTTGCGGTACTGGCCCAGCGCCACGGCGTTGGCCTCCTCGCCCTGGCTGATGATGTAGTAGTCGCTCAGGCCGGCGGCGACAATGCGTTTCACGGTGGCCTGGGCTTCATCACGGTTGGCGGCGGCCGGCAGCATCACCCGGTAACGGGCGCTGCCGCTGGCAGCGGGCTGTTCGCGCAGGCGCACCTGGCTGAGCAGCGTGCCGGCCTTGCCCTGCGCGCTGGTCGCGGCGGCACGGTCGGCGAACGGGCCCAGCGCGACGCAGCGCGGCGGCTCGGCGGCCGCGGGCGGGGTTACGGGCTTTTCCGCTGCCGGAACGGGTGCAGGCGGTGTTCCCGGCTTGGCAGCGTCAGCAACCGGCGTAGCGTCAGCCACCTGCGGCCTGGCGATCTCCGGCTTTGCCGGCGCAACGGGCGCGGGTGTCGCAGCCACCGCGGTCTTCGCCGCCGGTTCGCGCTCCATCAGCGATGCGGTCGGGGCGGCCGCAGTGGCCTCGGCTGCGGCATTCGCATCCGCGCCACCCGGCACCCAGCGCAGCTCGGCGACGCCAGCCGGTTGCGGCGCAGGCGCGGGCTTCTGCGGCGCCTCGCGCAGCAGCCACCAGCAGGCGACGCCGAGATTGAGAATGGCCAGTACGACGATCAGGACACGGGTCAGCATGCGCGGATACTAGCGCGCGGGCTGGTGCACCGCCCAGCGGGCGAGGCCATCCAGCACCAGCGAGGGGTGGTAATCGGCAGCGGGCAGCAACGGCATCAGCGCCGGTGCGCCGCCACCGTGCACGAGCAGCGACGGTGCCACGCCCAGCAGCGTGTGCGCGTGCTGTGCGCTGCGTTCAATCAGCGCCACCGCAGCGCCATCGCAGCCGGAGGCCAGCGCGTCGGCGGTGTCGTTGGCGAACTCGCTGTAGCCGCCACCGGTCGCGGGCAGCTGCACGGCACGGGCGTGCAGTGCTTCGCGCATGGTGGTGGGCGATGCGGAGATGCGGCCACCGTGGTGCTGGCCGTCGGCATCGAGCAGATCAATCGTCAGTGCGGTGCCCACGCCGACCACCAGCACCGGGCGCTGCGCCTTGGCCGCAGCCAGCAGGGCGAGGAAGCGGTCGACGCCGAACTTTTCCGGCCTGGCATAGGCAATGCGCACGCCGGCGCATTCGGCGCTGGTGCGCACCACATGCACATGCTCGAAGCGGCGTTGCAGCTGGTCCAGCATCGCGCTGGTCAGCGACGGTGCCGCCACGCTGGCCACGAACGCGGTGCGGCCGCTGGGCAGGCTGTGCGGCGGCTGCCCGGCCATGCCTTCGGCGCCATGCGCCCAGGCCTGTACGTCACCGGCACGGTCACCCTGCAACGGCGCGAACTTGAAGCGCGAGTTGCCGAGGTCGAACAACCAATCGCTCATGCCGCCCTCACGCTGACTTCTCCGGCGTGCAGCAGGCGTTCCTGGCCATCGATGCGCACGCGCAATGCGCCGTCATCAGCCAGGCCAAGCGCAGTACCGTGCTGCCACTGCCCGTCCAGTTCCACGCGCACTTCGCGGCCGGCCAGCATGTCGAAGGCAGCGTAGCGCGGCAGGAACGGAGCGAGGCCTTCGCGATCGAATTCTTCCAGCGCCGGCAGCAGGCGCGCCAGCACGGCAGCAACCACCCCATTGCGGTCCACCGGCTTGCCGGCCAGCGTGTCCAGGTCCACCCACGGCTGGGTGATCTGCTCGCCGAACGACGGCGGCATGTGGGTGTTGATGCCGATGCCGATCACCGCGCGCGCCGGGCCGGCGTATTCGCCACCGCCCTCGGCAAGCAGGCCGACCAGCTTGCGCTTGCCATCGACGATCAGGTCGTTCGGCCACTTCAACTGCGCTTGGGTGTAGCCCAGGTCGTGCAGCGCTTCGGCCACGGCGATGCCGGCCACCAGGCTCAACCCGGCCAGGCGGCCCAGGCCGCCGGAGTACAGGCGCATCACCGACAGGTAGATATGCGCGGCCAGCGGCGAGGCCCAGGTGCGGCCACGACGGCCGCGGCCACCGGTCTGGCGTTCGGCCAGCAGCACGCTGACCCCGCGCTGGGGCGCGCTGCACCGCAGCAATTCAGCGTTGGTGGAGTCCACCGTCCAGGCCACCTGCAGGTCGTGCAGCAGGGCCTGGGCATCGGCGGGCAGGCCGGCGCGGATCGCCGCCGGGTCCAGCAGGTCGACCGGGCGGGTCAGGCCATAGCCCTCGCCAGCACGGCCCTCGATGTCCACACCTGCGGCCCTAAGCCCTTGAATACGCTTCCAAATAGCCGCCCGGGTCTGGCCCAGCTCTCGGGCCAGGGCGTCGCCGGACAGGCGACCGGCAGCGAGTTTGGCCAGCAATTGGCGATCGTCCACGGCAGCTTCCACGAAGTCAGGCAGGAATTATGCGGGAAAGCCGCCAGCGACGCCTGCCACGCTGGGTTCCGCAGGGGCTTCCAACGGGGCGCCGGGTTCGGGCTAGAATCGGGAACTCACCCTCCCTTAACGTGGATGTCGTCAATGCGCCGTTATGCCCATTGCCTGATCCTGCTGATGATGCCCTTCGCGGCGTCTGCAACGGCAGCGCTGGACGACAGCCGGGGCGCCTGCGTGTCCTCCAACGGTGATGCCGCCTCGCAGCGCGCGCCGACCGCGACCGCCTCGGCTGCGACCACCAAGCCGACACCGGTACGCCCTGCGGCCAGCAGTGCCACCAGCACCGGGGGCGGCGGCAGCGACGACGACGTGCTGCAGCGCATCCGTGCGCCGAAGTGGCACAGCTACCTGCCGGGAATGTTCCGCTGATCAAGTCGTTGCTGCAGTGGCTGCGGCCCTCGCCGCGGCCGATCGACGATGCGCTTTGGGAAGACGCCTGCCGCCGTGCGGCCTGGCTGCACGGCCTGGACGACGAACGCCGCGCGCGACTGCGCGTGCTGGCCACGCGCTTCCTGCATGAGAAGACCATTACCCCTGTCGGTGAACTGCAACTGCAGGCTGGCGATGGCGTGCTGCTGGCGGCGCTGTGCTGCCTGCCGCTGCTGGAATTCGGTGAAGTGGGGCTGGAAGGCTGGTCGCAGCTGATCGTCTACCCGGATGCGTTCCGCGTGCACCGCAGCCACATGGATGCGGCCGGCGTGTTGCACGAGTGGGATGACGAGCTGATCGGCGAGTCGTGGGACAGTGGTCCGTTGATCCTGTCCTGGGCCGATGTGCAGGCCGACCTGGCCGCGCCGCACGACGGCTACTGCGTGGCGGTACATGAGATGGTGCACAAGCTCGATGCACTGGATGGTGCGATGGACGGCACACCGCCGCTGCCGCGGCAATGGCAGCGCGAGTGGGCGGCCACGTTCCAGCGCGCCTACGACGCCTTCTGTGCGCAGGTGGACGCAGATGAAGAGACGCTGATCGATCCGTATGCGGCCGAGGCGCCGGAAGAGTTCTTCGCGGTAGCCAGCGAGTACCACTTCTCGGCACCGGATCTGCTGCAGCAGGCGTTGCCCGAGGTCGCCGCGCAGCTGCGGCGGTTCTATGGCGAGCCGCCGAAGATCGAATTTCGGTAGTGCCGGAACACCCTGCGTTGTTGCGCCAGACAATGCCCGGCGGACGGGAATGCGAGGTTTACGGCCCCGGCGGCAAGCGCACTTCGAAGCGGGCGCCACCCAGTTCGGCTGAACGGCCCACGGTCAGTTCGCCGCGGTAGTCCTTGATCAGGTCCTGCACGATCGACAGGCCGATGCCGTGGCCCTGCACGCGCTCGTCGCCACGCACGCCACGCTGCAGTACCTTGCCGATGTCATCCGGGGCGATGCCCGGGCCATCATCGTCCACCGCCAGCAGCAGGCCGGCACGGCGTGCGTTCGGCGCCGGCAGCGGCTGCGCGGTCAACAGCACGCGGCGGTTGGCCCACTTGAAGGCGTTCTCCAGCAGGTTGCCGAGCAGTTCCTGCAGGTCGCCCGGTTCGCCGTGGAAGCGTGCGGCCGGGTCGATATCGAATTCGCACAGCACGCCCTTGGCGGCGTAGACCTTTTCCAGGCCACGCACGATTTCCTCGGCGTTGGACTCGATCGGCAGCGGCGCGGAGAACAGCTTGTGGCCCGACGAGGCCGCGCGTGCCAGCTGGTACGAAACCAGGTTGTTCATGCGCTGCAGCTGCACGTCCAGTTCTTCGCGCAGCGCACCGTCGCCGGCGCCGCTGTCCATCTGCGTGCGCAGTACCGCGATCGGCGTTTTCAGGCTGTGCGCCAGGTCGGCCAGGGTGTTGCGCTGGCGCTCGAGGTTCTCTCGCTCGCTTTCGATGAAGGCGTTGATGCTGTCGGTCAGCGGTTCCAGCTCGCGCGGGTGGCGCTCGCTCATGCGCTCGGTCTCGCCACGCTGCACCTTGGTCAGCTCGGTGATCACCCGGCGCAACGGGCGCAGGCTCCACTGCAGGATGACGGTCTGCAGCAGCAGCAGGATCAGGCCGATGCCGCCCAGGTAGAACCAGACGCGGCCACGGAACACGCGCAGCTGCGCACCCAGCGCGCGCGAGTCTTCCATCACGTAGATGGTGTACGGGAATTCAGTGGCGGGGTCGGCGTCGGCGCCCCACACCAGGCCCAGGCCATAGCGGTACACCGAGCCCTGGCTGCCATCGATCTGGATCATCGGCAGCGGGCCTTCGAACACTTCCTGGCGCGGCGCCAGCAGGCCGCCGCCCACAGTGGGCAGCATGGGCCCTTCGGCGGACATCGAATTGCCCTTGCCGTGCGGCATCACCACCTGCAGGTACAGGCCACTGCCGGGTACGTCGAAGCGCGAATCCGGCGGCTGCTCGCGGATGTACAGCGAGCGGTCGCGGGTGAAGTCGATGCCGGCCGCGTAGGAGGTGGCGTAGTTCTTCAGGCGCTCACGCAGGTTCGCCTTCGCCGTATCGGCGAAGGCGGCGTCGAGCGCGTAGCCGGCCAGCGCCAGGAACGCCACCAGGCCCACGGACGCGGCGAGCATCTGGCGCGCCTGCAGTGAGCGCGGCCGCCAGCGTCGGAAGAACCACAGACGGCCGGACATCGTGTTATCGCCAGGGTGAGCCGGCTCAGCCCTCGTTGCGCGGGATCGCGAAACGGTAGCCGCGACCGCGCACGGTCTCGATCGGCTTCAGTTCGCCATCCGGGTCCAGCTTCTTGCGCAGGCGGCCGATGAAGACCTCCAGCACGTTGGAGTCGCGGTCGAAGTCCTGCTGGTAGATGTGTTCGGTGAGGTCGGCCTTGGAGACCAGTTCACCGGCATGCATCATCAGATACTCCAGCACCTTGTACTCGTAGCTGGTCAGGTCGACATTGCTGCCGGCCACGCTGACCGTCTGGGCAGCAAGGTCCAGGGCGACCGGGCCGCATTCCAGGGTCGGCTTGCTCCAGCCGGCGGCGCGGCGCAGCAGCGCGTTGACGCGGGCCAGCAGCTCTTCGACGTGGAACGGCTTGACCAGGTAATCGTCGGCGCCCTGCTTCAGGCCCTCGACCTTGTCCTGCCAGCTCGAACGCGCGGTCAGGATCAGTACCGGGAACTTCTTGCCTTCGTCACGCAGGGCCTTGATCAGCTCCATGCCCGACATCTTGGGCAGGCCGAGGTCGATGATGCCGACATCGAACGGAACTTCGCGCCCCATGTAGAGGCCTTCCTCGCCGTCCTGCGCAGCATCGACGGCAAAGCCTTCGCGCTTGAGCCGGGCTGCCAGGGTCTCACGCAGCGGGGCTTCGTCTTCGACCAGAAGGATACGCATGAACTCTCCCTAGTGTCCTGGGTGTGGCCCGGAGGCCTGTGGGGTACGGGTTGATAGCGACGACTATCCCTGTTCAGGGGTTATCGCCGCGTAGTGATGACATATCCGACCGCGGCGTGCGCGGCTGTGAACGCGACGGGGCGGGGTCGTCCATGTAGCGGACCCGGCCCCGGTCGTCCATGTACTTCACCCGGTTGATATCACGACCATCGAACGGCACGCGCTCGGCGCCGAGGATGTGGCCGCCGGTGCTGCGCTGCACGCGGCGCACGGCGTCGGACAGCGAACGCTCGTCGCCACGGTTGCCACGCTCTCCCCGATCCATCATTTCCGCCCGTGCCTGCTCGCCGCGCGGTGGCTGTTGCGCCAGCGCCGAAGACAGCGGCGCAGCCGACAGCACCACGCAGGTGGCCAGGGCAATGCGGCAATGGAAGGGAGCGGAAGACATCGATGCGATCCTAGCCGAGCACGGCGATTCGTTCAAAAGTCGTAAATCCGGGAGCCGGGTGCAGGACCCGGCCTTTACAATTCCTTTGCAAATTCTTGGTTTGAGGCAGTGAATCCGGTCTGAACTTTTCCGGCCGCAGCCCTGTAATGTTCAGCTAGGTGAACATTCGGGACGAATCGCCGTCCCTTGTCAAGTCAGGAATGTGACTGCGGTCACGCTGCGGCGCGATCAGCTTCGCGCTCAGTGACCGACAGCGCCTGCTCGACCAGGATCCAGTCGGCGCCCGGGCGGTGCGCGCCCTCGCTCAGCACCTGGCGGAACGCGCGGCCACCGGGCTGGCCGTGGAACAGGCCGAGCAGGTGGCGGGTGATGTGCTTCAGCGCCAGGCCTTCGCCCAGGCGCGCTTCCACGTAGGGACGCAGCGTGCGCAGCAGGTCGCCACGGGCCTGCAGCGGGGCGCCGGTCTGCAGCGCCTCCAGCTGATGCAGCAGGTAGGGGTCGTGGTAGGCCGCGCGGCCCAGCATCACGCCATCGACGTGCGCGGCCTGCGCCTGCACCGCCTCGATGCTGGCCAGGCCGCCATTGAGCACCACCGGCAGCGCCGGGCGCTCCTGCTTCAGGCGGTAGGCCCAGTCGTACTTCAGTGGCGGAACCTCGCGGTTCTCCTTCGGCGACAGGCCCTTCAGCCACGCGTTGCGCGCATGCACCACCACCATTGCGGCACCGGCGGCGACCTGGCGGTCGACGAAGGCGGCGAACACGTCATAGTCGTTGTCCTCGTCCACGCCCAGGCGGCACTTCACCGTCACCGGGATCCCGATCGCGTCGACCATCGCCGCCACGCAGTCGGCTACCAGCGCCGGCTCGCGCATCAGGCAGGCGCCGAAACGCCCCGCCTGCACGCGGTCGGACGGACAGCCGCAGTTGAGGTTGACCTCGTCGTAGCCCCACTCCGCGGCGATGCGCGCGGCCTGCGCCAGCAGCGCCGGGTCGCTGCCCCCCAACTGCAGCGCCAGCGGCTGCTCGCTGCGGTCGAAGCCGAGCAGGCGCTCGCGATCGCCGTGGATGACCGCATTGGCGTGCACCATTTCCGTGTACAGGCGCACACCCGGCGCCAGTACGCGGTGGAACACGCGGCAATGGCGGTCGGTCCAGTCCATCATGGGGGCCACGGACAGGCGAATTTCTTCACTTTTCAACGTTTTCATATACTTAAGACCTGTCAGGGGCACAGCAAAGCACCCAATTTTTCCCAATTTTTCCCGGTGATTCCCATTCATCTGTACCATCCGTGTGCCAAGCCGGCCTTGGCACAACACGGACTGGCACAACTATGGCAACGCTGCAGAATCGGAACGGCCGCTGGCGCGCTATGGTGCGCCGCAAAGGCCACAAAGAACAAACCCGCACATTCCCCACCAAGACCGCCGCTAAGACCTGGGCTGACCGCGTAGAGCGCGAGATGGCCGACCTTGAAGCGCGAGGCGGGACCGCCGGCGACGAAACCACGATCAACGAACTCATCGCCTGGCGCACGGAGACCTTGGCCAGCGTAAAGGCGGTGTCGAAGACACAGTCCGGCAACATGACCCGCCTGCAGGAGAGCCTGGGGCACATCGCGGCCAGACAACTTACCGCCGGCGACGTGATCGAGCACGCTCGGCGCCGGGTCACCGGAAACCACATGACCGGCAAGGGGGTCATTATCCCAGCTTGCTCGCCGGCAACCATGAACGTAGAGCTGGGCTACCTTTCCGAGCTGCTGAAGCTGGCCGCACCCCTGAAAGGCGTAAAGCTGCTGGTGGACCCAGTCGCGGAGGCCCGCCCCGCCCTGCGGCTGCTTGGGCTGGTTGGGAAGTCCAAGCGGCGCGACCGAAGGCCGACCGATGCGGAGCTGGAGCAGCTGCGCGACCATTTCATGCAGGCGGCCTGGCGCTCGCAGATTCCGATGGCGGACATCATCGATTTCGCGATTCTGTCGGCGAAGCGCGAAGGCGAGATTACCCGCCTACTGTGGTCAGACATCGACGTGGCCACGAGGACCATCCTCCTGCGTGACGCCAAGCATCCAAGGAAGAAGGCGGGCAACCATAAGCGGTTTGCGCTGCTGGGTGATGCCTGGAACATCGTGCAGCGACAGCCGCGGATCGAGGGGGAAGACCGGATCTTCCCCTACAACACGAAATCGATCAGCACGTCATTCACGCGGGCCTGTATTCGGTTAGGCATCGTGGATCTGTGCTTCCACGACCTCAGGCATGAGGCAACGTCGCGGTTGTTCGAGCAGGGCTACGATATCCCCGAGGTTGCGTCGGTTACGCTTCACGAATCGTGGAACGAGCTGAAACGCTACACCCAGCTCCGACCGGAAACGCTGCATCGCCCGTTGCTACCCGGAAAAGACCGTCTCAAATGAAGTCTCGGACCCTTCTTTCAGCGAGTGGAATTGGACTACCAGCGGCTGCATGTGGCGCGCTGGGAGGATATCTGGCTGCTACACATGGTTACGCTGTGGACTGGCCGGCGACTGGCGCCATGCTTCAAGGCGAGGCGGCCATTCTCGGCGCCTGCGCTGCCTTGTGGGGCGTGAACCAGTGGCGCAAGGAACTTCGCTATAAGCGCAATTCCGATCTTGCCGTAAAGGCCCTCACTGCCGCAATCGGGTTGGAGCAGAGCCTTAAAATTGCGCGACGTCCTACGATGGAATGGGAAATTGATCGAGCTTTCGAACGGGGGCGCGTGCTAAAACTGTTCTCTTACGAATCCCGCCTTAAAGCGCTCAAGGATCCAGATCATAGTTCTGAGCTTGGCGCGCTTCTCAATCAAGTTGCAGCCATCTTCGGCCCTAGCCACCGGGATGCCATCAATGCGCTCCTGATGACCCACACGCTCGTGATATCCGCGTTGGAGCAGTCGATTGTGCTTCGTAGGAGCATTGACACGCCGAACCCGATGGGTAATGCCTCTGAGGCCATTGAGGCGCTTTCCTTTAGCTTGTTCCCGAAGGACAACGGGGAAGATGGCCTCGGAGAAGGCATTGAGGTTGCCGCTGAGCGCATAAGAGAGCTGTTTCAGAAATCCATGTAGGCGTTTGCAATGGTCATCACATAAATTCGGGCCTGCTCGCCTAAGCTCCACTTCATGTGCGGCCGCTTCGTCCAACGCCCTGTCCTCGACTTCGGCCTGCCGTCGCTGGTCGACCTCGCGCCGGCGTTGGCCGAGATCCCGCCCAGCTACAACCTGGCGCCCACACAACGGGCGTCGGTCATCCTCGACCGGGGAACGGGCCGCCAGGTGTCCCGGCTCGCGTGGGGCCTGTTGCCGTTCTGGGCCAAGGCCAAGAACCTGCAGGGTTCGACCATCAATGCACGCATCGAGACGGTGGCCACCAAGAACAGCTTCCGGGCCGCGTTCAAGAAGCGCCGATGCCTGGTGCCAATGGCGGGCTACTACGAGTGGTCGATCAGCGACGTGGACGGCAAAAAAGATCCTTGGTTCATCCACGCCGACGGTCCACTTTGGGCTGCAGGTCTGTGGGAGGACACCAGCCCGCTGCTGCCTGACGGCAACCTGGGCACCTTCACCATCATCACCGGCGACAGCAGCGGGGTGTCGGCCGATATCCACGACCGGATGCCTGTCTGGATCGACCCTGGCCAGCTCGACGCGTGGCTCACGGCTGAGCCGGAGGAAGCGATGGCGATGCTGCTGGCTTCCGAGCCGCCCGCTATGCAGGCTTACCGCGTGAGCCGGGCTGTGAACACCCCACGCAACAACACCGAGCAGCTCCTGCATCCCGTAGCCTGAGCGTATGCCGACAGGCGTCTACCCCTGCCAGCCGAAAGGCGGCTCGATGTGCAGCTTCTTCAACCTGTTCGCCCGCACCGCCTCTCGATAGGCCTCGATCTTGGCCACATCCTCTCGCAGGCGGTTCTCGTGCCTGGTCACCCACATCTCGGCGCCGGCACGCCCCTGCTCGTAGCTGGTACACCAGCGGACCGGCCCGCCGGGACCATGCCGGTGCCGGTCAAGACTGGCGATCCAGATCCCGTCGTTCACCCGTTGCATCAGTGCGACCACCCACACGCCGCTGCAAGCGATGACCGTGGGGGCATCGTCCGGGAGGCTGGCAGAGCGCGTCGTCCAGTAGAAGTCGGGGGGCAGCGGCATGGCCGGCAGGATACGGCTGGGCGTCGCAAACGCTGCGACAAGGGCGCGGGTTGCAAGCGTGAGCGCGTGCGGCGGCAGGGAAGCTGATGGCCCCCTTACGCGCGATAGAGTGCAATTTTTGAGGTGACCACGGGAAAGAGGTAACAAAGGTAATCAGCCCATCAAACCCGGTCAATTAACTTTTAAAATCAATTACTTATATGATCTTCATGAAGGTAACAATAGGGTAACCTTCGAGTAACCCGATTACCTTTTGGGGAGGTAACATCAGCAGACTAAAAATTCCTTATCAATCAATGACATTACTTTGTAGGTGGCAGAAAATTACCTCCCATCACCTCAAAAGGTAACCACCTTTATGCTTTTGTAATCAAAGGATTAGACCCTGTTCGGGGCAGCGTGTTACCTGGTTACCTCCTTCCCGTGGTCACCTGAAAAATCGGACCTGTCGAGAAGGGTCAGGGAACGCCCGCAGAGGGCCTCGCAGGCGCCCCTCTCGCGCAGGGAACCGCAGGGCCAGGCGTTGGCTGGAAACCCCGGAGAACGCCATACAGGGCCGGGGCTGGGCTTTGCTGCGGGGAGTGCAGAAAAAGCACCCTATGAAGTGCGCAGGCGTGGCGGGGAGACGAGTGCGCACGCCAACCGACAAACGGCTTGACCCGCCCCCGGCGTCGCGGTCTCATGCGGCCTAACGAATGGAGACCAATGGCATGGCAGCGGTCAGCAGGGAATGGTTGGAGGCGCTGGTGCAAGACCGCGCGCAGGAGTCGGTGCACCTGGACTTCAAGCGCGAGCAGCCCTCGAAGAAAGAGGAAGGCCGGAGGGAGCTTCTTAAAGACGTCTGCGCCCTAGCCAATACTGAAGGCGGGCGAATTGTGTACGGAGTCGAGGAGGACGACGATGCTTGCGCCTCCCGCATCGTGCCAATCGCTGGTGAAGAAAGCGACGCCGCGCAGCGTCGCTTGGATCAGTCCATCGTGGACGGCATCCAGCCAAGGCTTGTGGGATGCACGGTCACAGCACTCACTGTCGCTTCCGGATACGTGTTGGTGATTGATGTCCCACCACAGTACGGCGGTCCCTTCCAGTCTTTCTTCAACAACCAGCGGCGATTCACTTACCGTCAGGGCACCATGAATATCGAGATGGACTACAACCAGCTCCGCGCCGCATTCCAAATGCGCGGTAGGGCACTGCAGGAAGCATCAGCATGGCGACGCTCTCGGCTGAACCACATTAATGACGCGATCCGCAGGAAGCGACTGGTGGATAAGGCTTGGCTCATCGTCCATATCATGCCTTTCAGTGCCTTGTTCGAAGGAGACCTGATAGACCTTAATGCTCTAGCGACCTCCCACCGAAGTGTGATCCACGATCACGCTGACTTCCGCACATTCACTGCCGATGGCCTGGTCTATCAAGATGCACGGCCAGGTCAGCGCCCGGAGGAGTTCGTTAGGTTCTTCCGCTCTGGATTGACTGAATTCGGTTGGCTCGGAGACAAGCGATCGTCTGACGGCATGCTACTTGTCCGGGGGCTGACAGCAGCCGTAACAATCCGCGAACTGGTGTATCGCTGCGCATCTATTCTGGTGGAGCTCGGTGTCTCAGGGCCTGCGTATATTTCGCTGTCCGGCTTGCTGATTGAGAGCCACCGCCTTTACTACCGAGGCCCTGACTTTGACGAGCAGACGCCGGAGCCTTGGGAATCCGAAATGGAGCCTCCGATGCTCGAAGTGAGCAGCCTGTCCGAACTAGCCTCTTCTCCAGATACCTGGTGCCGTCAGCTATCGGACATGCTGTTTCAGACTTTCGGCTTAGAGCGCTGTCCCTATTACGACCGTCAAGGCAAATGGAAGCCGCCCGGACTTTAGGCGCACGATCCAACAGAAAAGGCCGCTGTTAGGCGGCCTTCTTTTGTAAGCGCAGATCACTGACTGCCCAATCTACTGGTGGCAACGTCATAGTAGTGCCGGGTCATCTCTATGCCGGTCCATGCGTACCCCTCCTCATCCGCAGCCACCAGGGTGGTGCCCGAACCTGCGAAGGGATCGAGGATGCGGCCGCCCTTCTCGCAGATGCGCACCAGCTGGCGCATCAGGTCGGTCGGCTTGCCGGTCAGGTGGTGCTTGTCCGCTTTGCGTACCGCCTCGCGGAACACGCCCGGCAACGTAGGCGCAGCCCGGCCCAGCGGCATCCCGCCCTTGCTGCCCCATACGACGTACTCGGCCTGGTTGGAGAAGCGGCCACGCTGCGGCCGCACGCCGCCCGTCTTGTCCCAGACCGCCACACCGCGCCAGGTGAAGCCGGCGCATTGCAGCGCGTCGGTGGTCAGTGGCAGCTGTCGCCAATCGGTGAACAGCAACACCGGCGCACCATCCCGGAGTACGCGGTTACATTGCGCCAGCCACAGCTGCATCCACGCCAGGTGCGAACGCTGGTCGCGTTCATCGCTGGGGAAGTCCGCATGCAGGTACGGCCCACTGCTCTGCATGTACTTCTCGTTCGGGCTGCGCTGGCGTGCGGAGGCGTGCGTGCCGCCGCTGGCGTATGGCGGGTCAGTGATGAGTGCGTCGAAGCTGTTGGCCGGCAGGGTCGGCAGGACGGTCAGCGCATCGCCGTGGATCAGTTCGTTCTTCATGGGCAGAGCCTTCTTCGTGGTGTCGCTCGCGGCGATCCGTGGAGAGGCTCTGGGCCTTCATGTGGTTCATGTCCCCACACCGGGGGCACTTCATCTGTAGGTCGTAGTCGCCAGCCGCTTTGGCCAGCAGGCGCGCACAGGCGCCGCAGCGCAGGTTCTGTCGTGCTTGATTCATGCAGCTGCCGCTCCCAGCTCGAAGGCGTCGAAGCGGATCACCTCTTGGCCCAGCCATTCGTTGATCGCAGTCATGCGCGTCTGCAACGGGGCAAGCTCCATCGCCGCCCACACCGCCGCTGCGTCCCGGATCGAGCCAAAGCCGCCGCTGTTCTGCGGGACGATACCGAGCAGCTGCGGCGGCACCCGCAGCGCAGCCAGCATGTCATCACGGGTCACGCTCTTGATGCCGGTGAATTCGTCCCTGGCCGCGACCTCGCTGACCGGGATCACCTGCAGGCCGTCCTTCTTCCCATTGGGCGAGTGCACGAACAGGTTTTTGAAGTTGCCCGGCCCGCGCGACTGCCGCAGTGCGTCGCGCAACGCATCCACGTCCATGCCCTCGGGTTGGGGATCGGTCATGTAGAGGATGTAGCCGGCGTGCGAACCGTTGTTGTAATACTTCCGGCGGAACAGCGTGGCCGACTCGTTCAGCAACGCGGCCTGTACGGCTGGCATCCATTCCGGCAGACCGTAGATTTCCTGATCGGCATCCGCCTCCCGCAGCTGGAACACCTCACCAGCGGGAAACTCATGCTCTACCCGTCCGGCGCGCACCTGGAAGAACTCACCGGGCTGCACGCCACGGCGCACGTACTGCGCCAGCGGCACCGCCAGACTGTGCGCGGTTCCTGACATGGGGCGGCGACACTCGACATACCCCATGCCGAAGGTGGTGTAGTCCAGCGCCAGCTGCGAGAACACCTCGCGGCTCAGCAGCCGGTGCGGCCGGAACGTGCGCACCAGCATGTTGCGTTTGAACGTCAGGCCGCTGTGCAGGTAGGGGTTGGAGCGCGTGGTGCGCGATAACCCTTGCAGATCCACCGGCGGCTCGAAGTAGCGGCCATTGCGCCAGCATTCGAGGTAGTCAAGGAAGCCACGCGATTCCAGTACCGGGCTGGCCTCGCCAAAGGTGAAAGCCTCGATACTCGCCGGCGGCGCGCTGGGTGCGCCGTGGTCAGTGTCGGTCATCAGAAAATCTCCATGGTGCCGCGCGCAGCCTGTCCGCCTTCCAGCGGTTCATTCTGCAGCGCGTGCATGAGTGCCCAGGCCAAGTCGGCATGGCCAGTGGTACGCGAGCGCCCTGCGGTGTATGTCACCTGGCGCCCGCTCGGGGTGATGGTTTTCTGGATCGCCAGCAGCGATTGCGTGAGGTCGGTCCAGCCGGCGTCGTATTCCAGACGCTCGTTCTTGATGACGTCGAACGTCTTCAACACAAGCCGCGTCTTCACCTCGGGCGAGTAGTTGAAGACGGTCACGCCGGGGAAGAATTGGCGCACCAACTGCGCAACGCCCGTGCCCATGCCGGTCGCGTCGATGCCGATGTATGTAACCCAAAAGCGAAGGCTGATCTGCTGGATGAACGCGGCCTGCGCGGCAAAGTCCATGCCCTTGAACTGATGACGCTCCAGCACACGGAACTTGCCGCCAGGCACCAGCGGCGGCGCCACCACCACGATGCCCGCGCTGTCGCCAGTCTCGGCCGGGTCGTAGCCGATCCACACGGCGCGGTCGCCGTAGGGACGGACGGCATGCGGCTTGTAGTCGTCCGCCCACTCGACCCAGCTATCCACCTGGCAGGGCTGCAGCATGGTGAGCGGGAACACGCT
>NZ_KV791360.1:27053-49795 GCF_001807895.1 Stenotrophomonas sp. HMSC10F07 | reverse complement strand
AACGCCGGCCACCCATCAGGCGCGCGTGGCTCACATCCAGCTGGATCTGCTGGGACACCGAGCGTCCCTTGTTGAAGCGCTCGCCGGTCCAGAAGTCGAAGGCTTCATGCGCCATGGTCGACGGCGTGCTGAAGTAGGTCTTGCGCCACTTCTTGTGCATCGCCATGCCGCTGGCGACCTTGTTCAGCTGGTTGAAACCGTAGGTCCAGAAGAACTCGTCAAAGTAGAAATTGCCGTGGTAGCCCTGTGCGGTGCGGGCGTTGGTGCCCAGGAAGAACAGCTCGGCGCCATTGGCCAGGGTGATCGGGTCGCCGGTCAGGTCACGGTCCAGCACCTCACGCACGAACCCGCGCATGTAGCCGAGGAAGATGTGCGCCTGGCTCTTGGATGCGCTCAGGAAAATCTGATTGCGGCCAGTGGTCAGCGCGTCGATCAGCGCCTCGCGGGCGAAGTAGTAGGTGGCACCGATCTGACGCGACTTCAGGATGATGCGCGTGCGTTCGTTGCCCGCCCGGTACCAATCGCGCTGGTAGTCGAAACAGCCATCTACGAACGCCGTCTGCAGGCGCTCGATCTCTTCCTCGCTGAACTCGTTCTTGCGCGCCTTCTTCTTGGGCGCTGCGTTGCGGTTGGCCACTGCCGGATTGAGGTCGGCCTCGTTGCCACCGCCCTGGTACCGTTGAATGCGCGCCTGCCGTTCCAGCTGGCGGTGCAGCAGATCAATCTCCTTGAAGTCACCGCCGGTCTTGCCTTCCTTGTGGATCAGGATGGCCAGGCGCGCCTCCAATGCGCCGCCGATGCGCTCGACGGTGTCTGCACGGTCCCATTCGTCTCGCGCCTTCCAGCTGTGGACCGTCTTTTCCTTTTCGCCGATCAGCGAGGCGATATCGCACACGCGCCAACCCATCCAGTACAGAAACTTGGCTTGGCGTCGTGGATCGACGTGGAGTTTTTCGGCTACGCTGGTCACGTGAACAGGTTGCCCGCCGCCACGCGCGCGCGACACGAAAAACCCACGTAGAACAGCGGCTTACAAACTGACCGCGTTGCCGCTACAGCGCCCTCATTCGACCATGGGTCATCGCATCGAGAACCGATGCGCAACGACACCAGCAGAGGGCGAAATGGCCAGCAAAACCAAGAAGCGTTCCGAGTTCTTCCGTGTCGCCGTCGAAGGCGCCACCACCGATGGGCGAGTGATCGAGCGCCAGCAGATCGCGGATATCGCCGAGACCTACGACCCGGAGGTGTACGGCGCACGCATCTGGCTGGAACATTTCCGCAGCACGCTGCCGGACAGCCCGTTCCGCGCCTACGGCGACGTGCTGGCGGTGAAGGCCGAGGAAGTGGAAATTGCCGGCAAGAAGAAGCTGGCCCTCTTCGCCCAGGTCGAGCCGACCGATGACCTGGTCGACATGGTCAACGTGCGCAAGCAGAAGGTCTTTACCAGCATCGAGATTTCCCCGGAGTTCGCCGACAGCGGCAAGGCGTACCTGTTCGGCCTGGCCGTGACCGACTCCCCCGCCAGCCTGGGCACCAGCATGCTCGCGTTCTCGGCCCAGCACCCGGAGAGCAGCCCGCTGAAGGACCGCAAGCAGGCCCCGGAGAACCTGTTCACCGAGGCCACCGAGACGGTCATCAAGTTCACCGCCGAGGATGAGCCAGAGGGTCGACCCGGCCCGGTCGCTGCGTTCCTTTCGAGCCTGGGCCTGGGCAAGAAGGCCGCGCCGGCACCGGCCAAGGAAGATCCCGAGTTCAACGTGGCCGAGTTCGCCGCTCAGCTGCTGGGCGCGGTGGGTGAGCAGGATGCGGCCATGGCCAAGCTCAGCCAGGACAACCGCGCACTGCGCGAGCAGGTGCAGACCCTGTCCACTCAGGTCGCTGGCCTGCGCAAGAGGCTGGACGACACCCCGCAGGCATTCACCCAGCGTCCGGTTGTTCCGGGTGGCAAGGATGTGGACGCCGCCAACATCACCGATTGCTGATCGGACCCTCTCTCAACATTCCGGAGCTACCCCATGCGTACCGAAACCCGCCGCCTGTTCGAGGGCTACACCCAGCAGGTTGCCACGCTGAACAACGTCAGCGGTGTGGCCAACACCTTCTCTGTCGAGCCGACCGTGCAGCAGAGCCTCGAAGCCCGCATGCAGGAAAGCAGCACCTTCCTGCAGGCGATCAACATGGTCGGCGTGAACGAACTGAAGGGCCAGAAGGTTGGCGTTGGCATCACCGGCACCATTGCCGGCCGCACCGACACCAGCGGCGATGGCGAGCGCAACCCGTCCGATCCGACCTCGCTGGTGTCCAACACCTACGAGTGCCAGAAGACCGACTTTGACACCGCCCTGCCCTATGCCCGTCTGGACGCCTGGGCACATCGCCCCGAGTTCCAGACCCTGATCCGCGACGCGATCATCCAGCGCCAGGCACTGGACCGGATCATGATCGGTTGGCACGGCACCAGCATTGCCATCAACACCGACCGCGTCGCCAATCCGATGCTGCAGGACGTGAACAAGGGCTGGCTGCAGAAGTACCGCGAGCATGCGTCCGAGCGCGTCATGACCGAAGGCGTCGACGGCAGCGGCAAGATCAAGGTGGGCGGTGCCGGCGCTGACTACGGCAACATCGATGCCCTGGTGATGGACCTGGTGGCCAACATGATCGACCCGTGGCATCAGGAGGATCCCAGCCTGGTGGTGATCTGTGGCCGCCAGTTGGTGCACGACAAGTATTTCCCGATCATCAACCGTGACAACGCCCCCACCGAGAAGGTCGCGGCCGAACTGATCCTCGGCGCCAAGCGCATCGGTGGCCTGCAGCCGGTCATCGTGCCGTTCTTCCCGGCCAAGTCGCTGATGGTGACCAGCCTGAGCAACCTGTCGCTGTACTGGCAGATTGCCTCGCGCCGCCGTCACATCATCGAGCAGCCGAACAAGAACCGCGTCGCCAACTTCGAGTCGTCCAATGATGACTACGTGGTGGAGGACTACGGTCTGGGAGCGGTGGCCGAGAACATCGAGTTCGGGATCTGACCATGGCCGACACCCCCGCCAGCCGCCATGTGAAGCGTGCGCTCGCCTCGAAGGAGGCGGCGCGCACCGCCGGCAGCAACCTGATGGAAGGGACCACGATCTACCAGCAGATGCAGGTGCGCTTGGCTTCCGACCGCGCCCGCCTGAAACAGATTCAGTCCACCCAGGGCAAGGCCCAGCTCAAGGTTGCGCTGCTGCCGTCCTATGCCCCATATCTGGAGGGTGTGCTTTCGGCCGACGCCGGCGGCAAGGACGATATCGTCTCCACGCTGATGCTGTGGCACTTCGATGCTGGGCTGTTCGATGCCGGCCTCGACATTGCGCGGTATGTGCTGGCCCATGGGCTGGATATGCCCGACACCCACAAGCGCACCGCAGGCTGTGTGGTGGCCGAGGAAGTCGGCCAGGCCGCCATGAACGCGCTCAAGACCAGCGCCCCATTCGACCTGGATGTGATCGACCGGGCCGCCACGCTTACCGAGGGCCAGGACATGCCCGACGAAGTGCGCGCCCGTCTGCTGCTGGCGCGTGGACGCAGCCTGCTGGCCACCGATACCGAGGCTGCGCCACTGGACGCCGATGCAGTCGCTCAGGCCATCGAAGACCTGCGCACCGCGATCCAGCTGCATGACAGCTGCGGCGGCAAGGAAGACCTCAAGCGCGCCGAGCGTCTGCAGAAGAAGTTCGAGGCCAGCCAGTCCAACGACTGACCTCACACCGAGCGTACCCCGCGACCCCGCCGGCTCGGGGCCGATCACCAAGATCTCTCTCCCTTGGTGTGACGCTCCGACCACCGGCGACCTACGGACACACCATGAGCGCCTTCACCGCCAACGCATCACCCGCACCCAAGCTCGACCCCGTCACCGCCGGCGCATTCTGGCCGGAGATCGACGTGGACGCGCTGCGCGAGGCCATCCGGGTTCCGGGTGATGTGCTGGCCGCAAGGCTGCGCAACACCGTGGTGGTGGCCGTGGCCTCGGTCACGCGGGAGCTGGCGACGTGGCAGGCGCGCAAGGAAGCGGACGGCTACGCGGCGCTGGGAGACGTTCCGGCGCAGCAGATCGATGGTGAATCGGTGCTGCTGCAGCGGTATCGGCGTGCGGTGCAGTGCTGCACCGCCGTTGAGCTGCATGAACGCTACCGCTCCTATGACGCCACCGCACAGGGCAACCAACGTGCCGACGATCTGACCCCGACCATTGATGAGATGCGGCGCGATCACCGCAACGCTATCAGCGACCTGCAGGGGCTGCGCCGCGTCACGGTGGAGCTGATCTGATGCGCGTCATCGCCCAGCAGGGGGACACCCTCGACGCACTGTGCTTCCGTCACCTGGGCACCACCGCCGGCATGGTCGAGAAGACCCTCGCATTGAACTACGGCATCAGCCTGCTCGGGCCGGTGCTGCCGATGGGTACCGAGGTCGATCTGCCCGACGTTCCCGCATCACCCACCGGCGCGGCAACGCGTCCCCTTGTTCAGCTATGGGATTGAAGATGACCGAACCCACTTCCACCGGCAGCATGGCCGCATTGGCCACCGGCGTCGGCCTTGCTTCGCTGCTGCCGGGCATTGAAACCGACGCCTTCATCGGCGCCTTTGCTGGGGCCACATTGTTCGTGGTGTCGGCCAAGGATCTGTCGCTGTTCAAGCGGCTGATCTATCTGGCCATCAGCGTCGTGGCCGGCTACATGGGCGGCACAGAAGTCATGCGCCGCTTCGATGTGGCCTCCAGCGGCCTGGCCGCCTTCCTGTGTGCGGCCACCATCATCACTCTCACCCTGGCCCTGATCGAGCGCAGCCGCAGCGCCGACCCGAGCCGTCTGCCGCGCGGAGGCTCCGATGGCTGAGCTGCTGACCACCGCCACGCTGCTGTGCTGCGTGGCCATCTGCGTGCGCCTGCTGACCTACCGGCCGGCGCCCAACGCGAACCATCGCCACGGCATCGCCTGGTGCGCCTGGCTGCTGATTGCCAGCACCGGCGGGCAAGCCCTGCAGATCATCCTGCAGGGCGCCGGTACCCGCGTCACCGCATGGCAGCTGACACTGCTGGTGGTACTGCTGGTGGCCGTCTACCGGGCACGCGGAAACGTGGCCCACCTGTTCGGGAGCAACTGACATGCTGACCCCCACCCTGCTAGCACAGATCATGCTGTGCCCGCTGCAGCGCGCACAGCGCTGGGCCGAGCCACTGAACGCGGCCATGAAGCGCTTCGGCATCAACACGCCGGTGCGCGCTGCCTACTTCCTGGCACAGCTTGGCCACGAGAGCCTCAGCCTGTCGCGCGTCGAAGAATCGCTCAGCTATAGCCGCGAACGCCTGCTGGAAGTGTTCGGCCGTTACATCACGCCGGCCGATGCCGCCGGGTTCGTCCATCAGCCGGCCAAGCTGGGCAACAGGGTGTATGCCGGCCGAAATGGCAACGGCAACGAGGCCAGCGGCGACGGCTACCTGTTCCGCGGCCGTGGCCCGCTGCAGCACACCGGCCGTGGCAACTACCGCCGCATGGGCCAGCTGATCGGCCAGCCACTGGAAGAGCAGCCCGGCCTGCTGATCGAGCCGGAGATCGGCGCCATGGCGGCGGCTGCGTTTTGGAAAGACAACGGCCTCAACACCTACGCCGATCAGCGCGATGTGTTGGCCGTCAGCCGCGTCATCAACCTTGGCAATGCCCGCAGCCGCGCCACGCCCAATGGCATGGCAGACCGCACTGCCCGCACCACGCGCGCCCTGGCCGCGCTGGGAGCGCGCTGATGCTCTACCGCGCCCTCGCATTGGCCGCCCTGGTGCTGGCCACCGCCGGCCTCTTTAGCTGCCAACAGGGGCGCGTCAGTCGCGCCACCACCGCGCTGGACAAGGCCAGCCTCGATTTGGCCAAGGCCAGGGCCGAAAGCGCCGCCTTGGCCAGCAGCCTCAAGCTGGCCGAAGGCACCACCCGCGTCGTGACCGAGTACGTGGACCGCGTACAGCTGGTGCATGAGCGCGGTGACACCATCGTCAAAGAGGTCCCCATCTATGTCACCGCGAACGCTGATGCTGCCTGTACTGTTTCTGCTGGCTTCGTGCAGCTCCACGACACCGCCGCGAACGGCAGCGCCACCGCCGGCCCTGCCGGAGATCCTGATGCGCCCGCCTCCGGCACTCCGCTCTCTGCCGTCGCCGAAACCGTCACCGGCAACTACGCCATCTGCCACGCCACCGCCGCGCAGGTAGTGGCCCTGCAGGAGCTGGTACGCAATCTGCACGCCGAGCTTGCGCGGCAGGCAGGTACACAGTGAAGAAGCCGCAGCTGCTGCGGGACCACCTGGTCGCCGCCGTCCCCGCGCTGGTCAACGACCCGGACAAGCTGCTGATCTTCGTCGATAGTGGTGGCCTGGCCGGCACCTACCGACCGGGCCTGGCGTTTGAGTACCGCTACACGCTCGACCTGGTGCTGACCGACTTCGGCGGCGCGCCGGAGGCGGTCATGGTGCCGCTGCTGCAGTGGCTGACCCGCCACCAGCCCGAACTGCTGGCCAACCCTGCCAACCGCGAGAAGCTCACCTTCGAGGTGGACGTGCTCGGCGACAACCTGGTGGATCTGGCCATCAAGATGCCGCTCACCGAACGGGTGTTGGTCAGCCGCACCGCCGATGGCAGCGTGCAGCTGCAGCACCTGCCCGAGCCAC
The DNA here is from genome assembly GCF_001807895.1 of Stenotrophomonas sp. HMSC10F07. NCBI lineage: Bacteria > Pseudomonadati > Pseudomonadota > Gammaproteobacteria > Lysobacterales > Lysobacteraceae > Stenotrophomonas > Stenotrophomonas sp. HMSC10F07. The sequence goes on along the minus strand of NZ_KV791360.1, from coordinate 43,088 downwards.
CGGCAGAGGATGCCCACGCCGACACGCTGGCCGGCGGTGTCCTTATCGCCGATGGCATCCAGATCGCCACCCTGCCAGCGATCACCGAATGAGCGAGGATCTGCAGCGACTGGAAGCCTGGGCCGCGCCCCTGCTGCGGCGTCTGCAGCCGGCCGAACGCGGCAGGCTTGCACGCAAGGTCGGTACCGCGCTGCGCCGAGCACAGCAGCAGCGCATCGCAACGCAGAAGAACCCCGATGGCACGCCCTACGCGGCGCGTCGTGCGGTGCCCCTGCGTCGCGCTAAGGCCGGTCGCATCAAACGCGGGGCAATGTTCGCCAAGATCCGGCAGGCGCGGCACCTCCGCGTACGCGTGACACCCAATGAAGTCGCCGTCGGCTTCACCGGCCGCGTTTCCCGCATTGCACTGATCCATCAGGAGGGCCGAAGCGATGCGGTCAGCAAGGGCGGTCCCCGCGTCACCTATGCGCGCCGCCGTCTGCTGGGCTTCTCGCCCGCCGACGAACAGCTGGTGCGCGATCTGATCCTCGATCATCTGCGCGAGCTATAGCGTAATAGCTGGATCTACACAGCCTGCGCCATGACCACGCGCGCGCGCGATGGGAAGCTGCCACCACGCTCCCAGCCGATGCCGCCGTGTCCACCTTCACCGCCGTTGACCTCTCCCGCCTGCCGCTGCCGGATGTGTTCGAGCAGCTGGATTTTGAACAGCTGCTCGCTCGTCGCGTGGATCAGTTCCGCACGTTCATGCCTGAGTACGACGCCCTGGTCGAGTCCGATCCGGTGTACAAGGTGCTGCAGGTCAGTGCCTACAACGAGCTGATCCTGCGCGAGCAGTTCAACCAGCGCGCCAAGGGTCTGTTTCTGGCGTATGCCCAGCGCGGGGATCTGGACAACCTGGCGGCGCCCTTCGGTGTGACCCGCAAGCAGCTCGCCCCAGCCGATCCGGAAGCGGGGACGCCGGCGGAGTTTGAAACCGATACGGAGTTCCGTCGCCGTATCCAGCTGGCGCCGGAGGGGCTGTCTGTGGCCGGGCCGGAGGGCGCGTACATCTTCCACACTCTCTCGGCCGACAATGCCGTGCTCGATGCGAGCGCAACCAGCCCCGCCCCCGGTGAGGTCGTGGTCACCGTGCTGGCGCGCGATGGAGACGGTACGCCGTCCGATTCACTGCTGGCCACCGTCAATGCCGTACTGCAGGACGGTCAGGTACGCCCGCTGACCGACTTCGTGCGCGTGGTCGGCGCCCAGATCCTGCCCTACGTCGTGGAGGCGGATCTGTACACCTTCGACGGCCCGGATGCGGCCGTGGTCATTGCAGAAGCTCGGCGCCGCTTGGAGGCTTTCATGGCTGACTCGCACCGGCTGGGGCGCGATGTGGCGGTGTCGGCCATCTACGCGCAGCTGCACGCAGAAGGGGTGCAACGGGTAGTGCTCCACGCTCCGGTCGCTGACCTGGCCGTGGAGCGTCACCAAGCCGCGTACTGCACCGCGCTGACACTGAAGCACCGGGGCAGCAATGAGTAGCCTGCTGCCGCCCAACGCGACACGACTGGAACGTGCTGTCGAGGCGAGCGATGCCCACGTGTTGGGCATGCCGATGGGGCACAGGTGGATCAAAGATCCGCAGCGTTGCCCTGTCGATCTGTTGCCATGGCTGGCTTGGGAACTGTCGCTGGATACCTGGGACAGCGAGTGGCCCGAGCACATCAAGCGCCAGCGCATTGCCAGTGCCATCACCATCCAGCGCCACAAGGGCACCGCCGGCAGCGTTCGCGACGTAATCGAGTCATTCGGTGGCAGCGTGCAGATCCGCGAGTGGTGGGAACAGCAGCCACCCGGCCAGCCGCACACCTTCGATCTGACCCTGACGCTTTCCGGGCGCCCCGGCGTTGACCCATCGGCTAAGTACGTCGAGGACGTTATCGCCGAGGTCAACCGGACCAAGCCGGTGCGCGCCCACTTCACGTTCACCCAAGGCGCCGAGTTCTCCCAGCGGCTCGGCCTGGTCGGCTCGCTGCGCCCCGCCATCTACCGCCGCCTGCAGCTGGCACAGGAGTAACCCAATGCTTTTGCAGTTCACCACCGCCGGCCGCGCTGCCCTGGTCAATGCACAGCACACCGGCACCCGCACCGTCACCGTGACCCAGATCGGTATCACCGAGCAGCCGTTCATTCCTGACCCGGAGGGTGGTGACACCGTGCTGCCCGGTGAGCGCAAGCGCCTCGATACCTTCGGCGGTATGTGCGTGGCGCCGGATGTCATCCACGTCACCGTGCGCGACGAGACCGACGACGCTTACAGCCTGCACGGTATTGGCCTGTACCTGGACGATGGCACGTTACTATGCGTGTACGGCCAGATGAAGACGCTTCTGGAAAAATCACCCCAGGCGCTGATGCTGCTGTCGGCAGACATGGCACTGGCCGATATCGACGCTACGCAGATCCAGTTCGGCAGCACGGAATTTCTCAACCCGCCGGCAACCGTGGAAGTACAGGGCGTGGTCGAGCTGGCCACCGATGAAGAAGCGATCACTGGCCGGGATTCTGCCCGTGCCGTTACGCCGTCCACGCTGCGCGCGACGCTCGATGATCGCCTCGGTGGCGCGGCACCCACCGATCTCTCCAAGGATCTGCTGGCTGCGGCAACGGCTGCGGCAATGCGCGTCCTGCTTGAGGTGAAGGGCGCAGCGCTCAAGGACGACGGGCACGGCAACGGGCTGGATGCCGATCTACTCGATGGTCAGCACGGGGAGTTCTACCTCGATTGGGCGAACATGACCGGGGTACCCGCCAGCACCCACATCCCTGGCCAGGTCATCACGTTCGCCGGTGTGGCCGCTCCGCAGGGCACGCTGCTGTGCGACGGACGCACCGTCCTGCGCGCTGATTACCCGCGCCTGTTTGCAGCCATCGGCCTGACCTATGGCAACGACGTGGCCGATGACAGCTTCCGCCTGCCGAAGATCGATGAGGGGCTTGGCATTGTTCACACGGCTGACCCCGCCCTGGTGGGACAGATCAGCGCAGGCGAGGTCATCGCCCATGGTCACGGCGCGAAGTCGTCCGGCGCAGGCGCCCACGGGCATACCATCACCATCGGAGGTGGCGGTGGTCACTCCCACGGTGCCAGTGCCAGCGCGGTAGGCGACCACGCCCACGGTGCGTGGACGGATGGCCAAGGAAGCCACACCCACGGCGTGGGCGATCCGGGTCATTCACACACCTGGACCGGTCCAAACTCCGGCGGCGGTGGCGGCGGTTGGTCTGCATCCGGGATCTCCAGCCCCAGCCCCGTCGGGACCAGCCACAACGGTACCGGCATCTGGATCGGAGAAGGTGGTCATCACGCCCACAACATCGGTATGAACGGCGCCGGCGGCCACGGCCACACGATCAGCGTTGCAGCGGTCGGGGATCACACGCACAGCGCCTCAGCCAGTGGCGTGGCTGACCACAGCCATGCGATCGACGTGGCCTCCACCGGCGGCACCCGCAATCTGCCTGCCGGCGTGCGCATGCTCTATTGCATCACCTACTGAGGATTCCCATGCAGCTACAGACGCCCCATGAAATCTACGCTCACAGCTTTGACGCTACCTCTGGCCAGTATCTGCTGCCGGTGCGCGTGTACCCGGAAGCTGATGGCACCTGCCCGCTGCCGCAGGACACCGTTGATTTCCCGCCCACCGAACCTGTCGGATCGCACCAGACCTGGCGCATCAACGCCGCGCGCAGCGGTTGGGATGTGGTCGATGATTTCCGGAGCGTGATGCTGTGGGACACCGCCACCGGCTACCCGGTCCAGAACCAACTGGCATTGGCCGAGCGCCCCCCCATCGGCATCACCACGCTGGCACCGCTGAGTGTCGCGCCAGGCCAGCCGGTGTCCAATCGCTGGAACCCTGACCGCAGCCTCTGGGAGCTTGTGCCCGACTATAGCCAGACGCCGATCTGGGACAAGGCCACCGGCAGTGTGCTGCCGTTGCTGGCAGCTGGCCTGGCATTGCCGGAAACGGCCATTGATATCGCTCCCCCCACTGGGGGCGCACAGGTGCGCTTCGACGATGCGCAGGGTGCATGGGTGACCCGCGAGGCCACAGACACGCTGCCGTTTGACGATGAGACTGTTGAGGTCGACAGCGGTGCCGCTGGTTGAGCCAACCGCAGCACGCCGCGTGTAGTGCCCGGTCCTACACGCGGCACTACGTGCGCGCGCGAGCTGCCACGGCGAGCATGGCCCTATGGATAGCGGCCTGCCCCAAAAAGTAAGCAATCTGATGCGCGACGGAGTGGTGACGGAAGTCGATCACGCCGCTGCGCGTTGCCGCGTGCGCAGCGGCGAGATGCAGACCGACTTCATTCCGTGGCTGACGCCCGCCGCTGGCAACGTGCGCGTGTGGTGTCCGCCGAGCGTCGGCGAGCAGGTGCAGCTGCTGTGCGTAGACGGCGACCTGGCCAATGCGGTCGCCGTACCCGGCATGTTCAGCGATGCCTTCCCGGCACCGTCCAGCAATCCCGGCCTGGTGCTGATCCAGTTCGCCGACAGCGCCACGGTTGGCTACGACAGCGACGCGCACGCGCTGGCCGCCAACCTGCCAGCCGGCGGAACCGTAAGCATCGTGGCGGATGGCGGCGTGAGCATCACCGGCCCGGTCACCATCCAGGGCGACGTGACCGTCACCGGCAAGGCCGAGGTCAGCGAAGACGTAATCGGTGGTGGCATCAGCCTCAAGCAGCACATGCACAGCGCCGTGCAGCCTGGCAGCGGCACCTCGGGACCACCGCAGTGATCGGTATGGACGCCATCAACGGCGGCACCGCCGAGGGCACGGCGCATCTGGTGCAGTCGATCCGCGATGTGCTGACCACCCCGCTCGGCTCGCGCGTGCAGCGCCGGGATTACGGCTCGCTGCTGCCAGAGCTGATCGACCAACCGTTCAACGACCACACGCGCCTGCAGCTGTTCGGCGCCACCGCCACCGCGCTGATGCGTTGGGAGCCACGGATACGGCTCACCCGCGTATCGCTCACCCCCAGCGATACCCCCGGAGCGTTCCTGCTCGACCTGGACTACCAGCAGGCCGGAACCCGGCAACAGCAGACCGTCACCGTCCCGCTCCGCTTTCCAACCCCATAACCGCAGGAGTCACCCATGGCCCAGGACTATCACCACGGCGTACGCGTCATCGAGCTTGACGGCGGCGCCCGCTACATCCGCACCGTCGCCACTGCCATCGCCGGCATCGTCTGCACGGCCCCTGACGCAGACGACGCCACCTTCCCCCTCGACACCCCGGTGTTGCTGACCGACGTTCGCGGCGCCATCGCCAAGGCGGGCACCAGCGGCACGCTGGCCGGTGTGCTGGGTGCCATCGCCGACCAGTCCAATCCGGTCACCGTGGTGGTGCGCGTGGCCGAAGGCGAGGACGCAGATGCAACTACCAGCAATGTAATCGGCACGGTCGACGGCGGTCGCTACACCGGCCTGCAGGCGCTGCTGGTGGCTGAAAGCAAGCTGGGCGTGAAGCCCCGCATTATCGGTGCCCCCGGCCTGGACACGGAGCCGGTGACCACCACCCTCGCCTCGATCTGTAAGAAGCTGCGCGCCATCGCCTATGTCGGCGTAGGCGAGGCCAAGACCGTCGCGGAGATCCTGGTGTATCGCAAGAAGTTCGGCGACCGCGAGCTGATGATGATCTGGCCGGACTTCCTCTCTTGGGACACCGCCGCGAAGAAGGAAGCCACCAGCTTCGCCACCGCCCGTGCTATCGGCCTGCGCGCCCTGATCGACCAGCAGATGGGCTGGCACAAGACCCTGTCCAACGTGAAGGTACAGGGCGTGACCGGCATCAGCGCAGACGTGACCTGGGACCTTCAGGACCCCCAGACCGACGCGGGCCTGCTCAACGCCGCTGCGATCACCACCCTCATCAACAGCCAGGGCTACCGGTTCTGGGGCTCGCGCACCTGCAGCGACGATCCGCTGTTTGCCTTCGAGTCGGCCACGCGCACCGCGCAGATCCTGGCCGACACGATTGCCGAGGCGCAGATGATCTATATCGACAAGCCGATGCACCCCACGCTGGTGAAGGACATGTTGGAAGAGATCAATGCCAAGTTCCGCGAACTGAAGAACGGCGGCTATGTGATCGACGCCAACGCCTGGTACGACGAAGCGGCGAACCTGCCCACGCAGCTGGCAGATGGCCAGCTGGCCATCGACTACGACTATACGCCCGTGCCGCCGCTGGAGAACCTGACCCTGCGCCAGCGCATCACTGACCGCTACCTCTCCGACTTCGCCACGCGCATCAGCGCCTGATGCACTGAGGAACCTATCTCATGTCCCTCCCCAGCAAACTGAAGAATCTCAACCTGTTCAACGATGGCGCCAGCTACCTCGGCCAGGTCGTCGAGGTGAAGCTGCCTACCCTCACCCGCAAGATGGAAGAGTTCCGTGCCGGCGGCATGGTCGGCCCCATCGATATCGATCTCGGTCAGGAAAAGATCGAGCTGGAGTGGAAGTGCGGTGGCCTGATGCGCGATGTGCTGCGCCAGTACGGCGCTGTGCGCCACAACGCCGTACAGCTGCGCTTCGCTGGTGCCTACCAGCGCGAGGACAGCCCCGACGTTGATTCGGTGGAGATCGTCGTGCGCGGTCGTCACAGCGAGATCGACGCCGGCACCGGCAAGGTGGGCGACGACACCGAGTTCAGCACCAAGACCACCGCCAGCTACTACAAGCTGAGCATCAACGGCCGCACCGAGATCGAAATCGACATGGTCGGCATGGTGTTCATCGTCAACGGCGTGGACCTGCTCACCGCACAGCGCCGCGCCATCGGCGCCTGACCCCATAGCGCCGGGTCACACCTGTGGCCCGGCCACTCCTTCCTGAGAGAGACGCACCATGACTGCCAAGATGAAGACCTCCACCGACGCGACCGACACCGTCGATCCGAATACCGTCACCCTGGACTATCCGATCCAGCGCGGCGAGCAGGTCATCAGCGCCGTGAAGCTGCGCAAGCCAAACGCAGGCGAACTGCGCGGCATCAAGCTGGCCGACCTGCTGCAGATCGACGTGAGCGCCATGGCCGCGCTGCTGCCGCGCATCACCGAACCGACCCTGACAACTGCCGACGTGAACAAGCTGGACCCGGCCGACCTGGTCGCCATCGGCACCCTCGCCGCTGGTTTTTTTGTGCCGAAGGCGCAGCGGGAATTCCTCAGCGCGTAGAGGATTTCATGGCCGATATCGCGGTGATCTTTCCATTCACCCTCACCGAGCTGTCGGCCCTCTCGCTGTTTGAACTGATCGAATGGCGCGAGCGCGCCCGTGTAAGAAGTGGAGCCGAGCCGTGATACCTTTCGCCCATGGCCACCTTGATCGCCATCGCTGTTGCGCTGCTCCTGCTGGCTTCGGTCGGCGGGCTGCTGGTCTGGGCATTGAGCGCGCTGTGCCGCCTGCTGGCGGCGCTGGTGTCCTCACCGACCGACACGCCCTCGGCGTAGCCGGTGCATCGGTTGCCGTCGCATGAGCGGCGGCAACCTTCGCCTGCAGGTGGTGCTGCAGGCTCTCGACCAGGCCACCGCTCCCTTCCGCAAAGTCATGGCCGGCAGCAAAGGGCTGGCTTCGGCCCTGCAGGCGCAGCAGGCCACCCTCCGGCGCCTGAACAACGCCCAGCGCGATGTGAGCGCCTACCGCCAGCAGCAGCAGGCGCTGCGCGGTACCGAGCAGAGCTACCAGCAGGCGCAGGCCCGCGTAGCAGCGCTGGCCCGGCAGATGAAGGAAGCCGGCACGCCCACCCGCAAGCTCAGCCGCGAGTTCAGCCAAGCCAAGACTGCCGCCGCGCAGCTGAGTACTCAACAGAAGCAGCAGCAGGTGGAGCTGCAGCGGCTGCGTTCGGGTTTGGATCGCGCCGGCATCAGCACGCGCCAGCTCGGCGCCCATGAGCGCAAGCTGCGCACGGATATCGCCGCCGCCTCGCAGCAGATGGAGCAGCAGCGCGCTCGCTTGGCTGCGCTGGACGCAGCGAAGGCCCGTATCCAGAAGATCCACAGCGCCGGCATGAACGCAGCCGCGCACGGCGCCGGCGTCGCCCTGGCCGCTTTCGGCGCGCTGCGCGCCCAGGGCCTGCCCATCGCTCAGGCCATGGAGTTCGAGTCCGCCATGGCCGACGTCAGGAAGGTGGTCGACTTCGACACGCCGGACGGCTTCGAGAAGATGGGCAACGATATTCAGGAGCTGTCCCGGCGCCTGCCAATGGTGCCCACCGACATTGCCAAGATCGTCGCTGCCGCTGGCCAAGCTGGCATCGCCAGCAACGAGCTGACACGCTTCGCCGAGGACGCGGCGAAGATGGGCGTCGCCTTCGACACCACCGCCGAAGACGCCGGCCAGACGATGGCCACTTGGCGCACCGCGTTCCGCATGGGCCAGGATGACGTTGTCGTGCTGGCCGACAAGATCAACTACCTGGGCAACACCGGCCCGGCCAGCGTCCAGAAGATCAGCGAGGTGGTCAACCGCATCGGTGCGCTTGGCGAGGTTGCCGGCCTCGGTAGCGGCCCCTTGGCCGCGCTGGGCGCGACGGTCGCCGGTATGGGCATCGAATCGGAGGTGTCTGCCACCGGCATCAAGAACATGCTGCTCACCCTGTCCTCGGGCGACGCAGCAACGAAGCGGCAAGTGGAGTCGTTCAAGAAGTTGGGCCTCAGCACCAGCGACCTGGCCCAGGCCATGCAGAAGGACGCCGGCGGCGCCATTCTGGATGTGCTGGAGCGGCTCAAGCAGCTGCCCAAGGCTGAGCAAGCCGCGACCATGGCGCAGTTGTTCGGCCGCGAATCCATCGGCGCCATCGCGCCGCTGCTGACCAATCTCGACCTGCTGAAGGAGAACTTTGGCAAGGTCGCCGATGAGCAGAAGTACGGCGGCTCGATGAACGCCGAGTATGCAGCCCGCGTCGGCACCGCCGAGAACGGCCTGATCCTGCTCAAGAACAGCGCCATCGTGCTGTCCCAGCGCATCGGCAAGACCTTGCTGCCCACGGTGAAGGAGCTGGCTGCGCGCGTGGCCAAGGTCGCCGACCGCATGGCCGAGTGGGTCAAGAACAATCCGCAGTTGGTCGCCACCATCGCCAAGCTGGTCATGGGCGGCACCGCGCTGGCTGCTGCTCTCGGCGGCCTGGTTGTCGCAGGCGGGGTCGGTGCGATGGCGCTGACGCAGATCCACAGGGCCGTGATGCTGCTCAGCGGCGGCGGCGGCCTGGGCAAGCTGGTGGGCCAGGTGCTGTCCCTGGGCGGCCGCGCCTTTCCCATGCTGCTCAACGTTGGCCGCATGCTGCTGCCGCTGCTCGGGGGCATCAGCCTCCCCGTGCTGGCCATCGGCGCCGCTGTCGCGGTGGTGGCGGCGCTGGTGTGGAAATACTGGGGGCCGATCAAGGCATTCATGGTCGGCACGTGGCAAGGCATCCTCGACGTGGTCAATCCGATCATGGCCGAGCTGGCCACCGCGCTGGAACCACTCGGCCCGGTGTGGGACATGGTGTCCTCGGGGATGAGCCAGACGTGGGGCTGGGTGATGAAGCTGTTTGCGCCGTTCGAGGCCACCAGCGAGCAGCTGCAGGGCGCCACGGATGCCGGGCGCGGGTTCGGCCAGATCCTGGGCACGGTGCTGACCGTGAACCTGCGCATGGCGGTGAAGGCCATCGGCTGGCTGGTCAGCGCGTTCACCACGATCCTGCCGGTGATCCAGAACGCCGTCGGCGGCGCATGGACCTACCTGCAGGGCGCGTGGAATCTGATCGTGGGCCTGTTCACCGGCAACGGCGAGAAGATCCGCTCGGGCCTGAGCGCGATGTGGGCGGGTGTCAATCAGATCCTGCTCGGCTGGCCGGCGCAGATGATGCAGGCCGGCATCGACATAGTGCAGGGCCTGGTCAACGGCATCGTCTCCAAGGGCAGCGCGGCCATGGATGCCGTCGCCGGCATCGCCTCGGGCGTCGTGGGCAAGTTCAAGGGCATGCTCGGCATCCATAGCCCCTCGCGTGTCTTCGCGCAGTTCGGCGACTTCACCATGCAGGGCTTGGCCGGCGGCCTTGACCGCAGCCAGGGCGAGCCGCTTTCGCAGGTGGCGAGCCTGGGCGACCGCATGAAACAGGCAGGCGCCGGAATCGCACTGGGAGCGGCCGCAATGCCGGTGATGGCCGGGGCCTCCCCGGTGGTCTCCCCCGCCGCTGCGGCGGCCGCAGCGGGCGCCTCCGGCGGCGCCAGCTACACCATCCAGATCACCGTGCCCGCTGGCACCGATGGCCAGGGCATTGCTGCCCAGGTGCGCGCTGAGATCGAGAAGATCGAGCGCGAGAAGGTCAGCCGCCGCGCCTCCCGCCTGACCGACTGAGATCCACCGCCATGATGATGAGCTACGGCACCTTTGTATTCTCTCTGCCGACAGCTGCTTACGAGCAGCTGCAGCGGCAAATGAGCTGGCGCCACGCCAGCAGTGAGCGCCTGCACGCCCGTCCGGCGCGGCAGTACGTGGGCCTGGGCGAGGACACCATCAGCCTGCAGGGCGTGATTGCCGGCGAGCTGGCGGCCAATCTGGACGTGCTGGACGAACTGCGCGCCCTGGCCGACGAAGGCAAACCGCTGGCATTGGTCGAGGGTACTGGCCGCGTGTATGGGGCCTATCTGCTGGTCAGCCTCAACGAGACCCGCAAGGAGCTGTTTCCTGATGGCACGCCGCGCCTGATCGAGTTTCAGCTGCAGCTCGAACGCGACGACGATGGCGCCGCTGCCGAGGTGCGGGCATGAGGGCCACCGCCTACCCCATCCCCGCATGGCGTGTGGTTCTGGACGGCGTGGACCTGACCAGCCGGCTGGCGCCGCGCCTGCTCGACCTGTCGCTGTCGGAGAGCCGTGGCGATGAGGCCGACCAGATCGACCTGCGCCTGCACGACCATGATGGCCGTCTGGCGTTGCCACGTCGTGGTGTTGAACTGCAGGTGGCCATCGGCTGGGAGGGCAGTGGCCTGTTCGACAAAGGCACCTTTGTGGTCGATGACGTGGAGCACAGCGGCTCACCCGACATTCTCACAATCCGCGCGCGATCCGCGAACCTTACGGGCGCCGTGCGCAGCCGACGTGAGCGCAGCTGGCACGACACCACGCTGGGCGCAATTGTCGGCGCCATTGCCGGCGAGCACTCCCTGCGGCCGTCGATAGCCGCGGATCTGGCGCGCCAGGCCATCGGGCACCTCGACCAAGCCAACGAGAGCGATATCAACCTGCTCACCCGGTTGGGCAAACGCTTCGACGCGGTGGCCACGATCAAGGCCGGCACGCTGATCTTCGCGCCCATCGGTGCTGGCACTACGGCAAGCGGTCAACCACTGCCCGGCGTGCAGATCACCCGCGCCAGTGGCGACCAGCACCGCTACACCGTCGCCGACCGCGAGAAGTACACCGGCGTGCGCGCCTACTGGGGCGACCGCAAAGCCGCGCGACGCACCGGCGTGCTGGTGGGTACGTCGGAGAACGAGAAGAAGCTGCAGGCGACCTACGCCACCGCAGCCGAAGCTCGGCAGCATGCCGAGGCAGAGTTCAAGCGGTTGGATCGTGGCACGGCCCAGCTGAGCTACACGCTCGCACTGGGCCGGGCCGATATCTACCCCGAGCAGACCGTCACGGTGAGTGGATTCAAGCCGGAGATCGATGGCATCGACTGGCTGGTGTCCAAAGTAAGCCACACCATCGACGGCAGCAGCGGGTTCACTACGAGCCTCGAACTGGAAACACGCTCCGCCAATGTGTAATGACGTAGTCATTTCGCTCGGAGTCGACGAAATGAGCGACCATAACGTCCCCCCGGTGATACTCGCCAGACAGGTTGCCTAAAGAACGCTGCACGGCCTCTATAGCCGTTTCGATAGTGACCTCGGCAATCTTCGGAGGGAACATCAACATGATCTCGAACCTGTCAAATTCGCGCTGACGCTCCATGTCACCGAAAGCGCTGCGCAATAGATCCTCCAGCACTCTTGGGCTGAAGATACCCATGATTCCTGGAACTGCAATTAGAGCGCTAGATCCGCCATCTCGGTATTGCTTGAACCCGTATGCAATTCCAGCCGAGGTACCAGTGATCCGGCCACATAGTCGCTCGACAATCAATTCCACATCGAGCTGTCGAATCTTCTTGGATTCAACCAAAGCTACAAGATCCTCTTTGGCCAACGTCCTTGGCGCCGCTTCGGCCTGCTTCGCGTCGGCGATTGCCTTCTGAGTGACACTTGCTCTCAGGAACGTCCCTGCATTCCTGATGAAGTCGGATAGGGTGTACATCCAAAAGAACTCGACCTGAGCCTCGCGAACCATTTCCATCACGAGCTCGGGTTGCGGTCGCTTTCCCGAGATCGATCTCGACTCTAACCACCAATCTGGCTTCACGTCCGACGTTACAAGCATCAGACGCCTAACACTATTCTCGGCGCCATGCCGCAGTAGCTCCCGCCACACCATGTAGTCGCCATATTGAGGATCGTATCTGAGGCCATCGAAAACGTAGAAATCGCCGGCCTTCTCCTGATCACGATATCCCGGTCCCACCCCTGCCTTGTATCTCTCTGCGCCGGCCTGCTCGGCAGAGTCAACCGCCGCTTGATCAGCTGGCCTTGCGCCCGTTCGTCCATCCAAGAGGTGTTCAACAAAGGACAAGATCGGATCGACTTCGTTGGGTGAGACGTAGTGATCACTTTCCGTTTTGGTGACTCTAAAGAGCTCATCCGCCTTCTGATCCATTTCCCTCAGCTTCTCGGCGACCTGTGTCCAACAGGCCCTCTCCCGTGTCCGTTCGTTGGATATCGCAGCCCGGAAAGCGGCGTATGCGATCTTGGCGTCCTTACCAAGCTGCTTTGAGGCCGCAAATTCAGCACGCATCGCGTCGAGGCGATTTCGATGGAACTCCAAGAGAACATGGTAGGGAGCCCATATTCTTCCCTTCAGTCTTATCAGGAGTTCTGTGACCTCCTTACGAGTTTCAGCCGGCATGCGATAGAGACCAAGTAGAACATTGGTGTCCAGCGCGATCACGCTGTCATGATCTTCCCACAGCGCCTGGAGCTGCTCCGGCGTCGGGTCGAAGTAGCCTGAGAATTGTTGACGCATGCTTCCCCCTGTCTCTTTCCTATCCATCGGCGCGGCGACCGCCGCAGATTGTCCGGATGAGTGGTCCCGCGAATCACTGCAATGAATGCTGACGCTACCCGTGAACACCTGACCGATCACTGCACCGTCGAAGACCGTGGTCCCACCGCAAACATATGTTGCGTGACCATTCCTCACATCACCGCTGCACATACACCCTCACATCAGAAACCGCGCCCTACCGGCGCCCTTACGCGCGAGTTAGCGGCCTGAATGCGAAGCAGGATAAGACTCAGCGAGCGGCCTTTTTTGATCCCTTTGGTGCCTTGACAAGGACTTTTTGCCCGCGCAGATCCACATCACCGCTGAGCTGCTGGCCGATGCTGGCGTTCTCGAAGCTCGTCCGGGGCGCAGCTGTTGTCGCCGTCAGCGTGACACCGCGCAGCGCGGCCATCACCGCAGCGCGTGCCGAAGGCGACGCAGTGCGCCACGCATCCAGCAGATCCGCATCAGCTTCAGCCAAGCGCTCACGCCTGCCGACCAGCACATAGGTCACATCGACGCCGAGTTCATCGGCAGCAACGAAGTACGCGCCACCGGGCAGGTGGGCATCTTGCTCGAACAGGATCTGCGTGCGCTTGGCAACACCGCAGGCCAATCCCATGGCCTCCTGGGTCAGACCCAGACGCTTCCGTTCTTCTTTCAGGCGAATACCTACAGACACGCAAATTCCCCCCTTGACAGGTGCAGTTAACTTCACCACCATTTCACCCAGAAATACACAGGGGAAACGGAATGAACGCCAAACGACGGACTACCGCATCCAAGCTGCGCACTGCTGAGCAGGCGCGCCAGTGGCTTGTCGACAACGGCATGTCGGTTGCTGCCTTCGCAGAAGCCAACGGGTTGAGCCGCCATGCCGTGAACAACGCCTTGCGCATCGACAGCAAGTGCCGGATCGGCAAGACACACGCAGCCGCTGTAGCCCTCGGCATGAAAGCCGCCCCTGATTCTCACACAGAATCGCCCAAATCCGCCCGGATTCGCACCACCAAGCGCGCTCGGGGTGTGGCCTCGGCGACGGCGGTCGCCGCCACAGCCAAGCGCCGGGGTAGGGCATGAGCGCCGTCATGGGCCAGCGCGCAATCTTCACCTGTGACGCATGCGGCACACCGTTGACGAAGCGCACCAGCGCCCTACAGCACCGCCATCTGCGCACCGACGCCTATGTGTGTCAAAACCCGGTATGCGGCGCTACCTACACCGGCCACTCTGAACTGACCAGCATTTCCAGCCCCAGCGGCATGCCCAACGCCCCGGCCTGCGAACTACCGCAGACACCCGGCTACGAGCGCGCCCTGCTGCTGCAACGCTGGAGAGAGGACCGGGGCGAAATGCAGCTGGATTGGATCGACACCCCCCACGTCACACCACAGGACGGCGGCGAACAACCCGCCACCTGATCCACCTTTCCCCTTCCGCCACCAACTGACCTGGCGCCGTACGGTGCCAGCAAGGGAGTGCTGCGCCCGTGATGCGCCACAAGACACAATTTGATGGATGGTCCTCGGCGATGCAGCCGAATTTCGTCACCGCGCCGGCAGGAATCGAGTATGTGCCCTTCGCACAGAAACAGCGCGACGCTGCCGAGCTTCGCGCCCTGGTGGAGGCCCACATCGCAGCCGGTGGCGCGTATGTCGTGTTGCCTGCAACGACTGCTGCACAGGTGTCCGCATGAGCCTGTCCGCAGCTTCAACCAATCTGCACACTTCTACACAGATTTACTTGACTTCCCCACGGACGGGGAGCAGGATCTGCCGCAAGGAGCGTAAGAACTCCAAGTCAGCGGTATCCGCGCCCGTCAGCATCGCGGTTTTTTTGCGCCTGCTATTCGTGCGCGCCGACGCTTTCCTGCGTCGGGAGGGCGGCAGCCATACAACACCCGCAAGGGGAAAACTGCCCGCCGGTCTGACTCCGGTTCTTACCCTCCCGACACCCTCGGTGCGTCGCGTAAGAACGTCTCGCCGAGATTTCAATCTCAAGTCAGGAGACGTCACCGTGACCTACGGCGCCCCTTCCACGCCCGGCAATGCTGCCGCGCGTCAGATTTCGCTCGCCTTCGGCCTGATCGCCGACACCCTCGAATGGCCAAATGAAGACTACCAGGCGTTCATTGCCCGGCTGGTCGGTGTGGGCGTGTCCCCGCTCGCCATCACTCTGGGCGACGTACTGATGGCCTACACCGCACAGTGCGATGCCCGCAGGGACGCCCGTGGCGCCGATGGTAAGGGGGCGCACTGATGGCGCCGCCCAACAACGTGACCATCCCCGATCCGTGCCTGCGTCCTGTCATCGTGCTGGAAACACCGATCCCTGGCCTCGGCCTGCGCGCCTCGTTCGACCAGCACAAGATCCTGTTTCTCGCGCTGGTACACATCGAGTCGGACACAGCAGCGACGTTCACCGCGCATCACTCACGCAATCTGTTGCGGACTGCCGCTGGGGGAATCCAGATTGGAACCGTCGTCTACTTGCTCGCCGAGGGCGAGGCCGAGCGCTTCTTCCAGTGGCTGCGCACGGGCGAGACCTACCCCGGCGGGGTGAACTGATGGCCAGCAGCAACGGGCATACACCGGTACTGCCCGGCCCGATGGATCGCGGCGACCAGGTAATCAGCCTTGCCGACTACCTGCGACTGTGCCGCATCGCGGCTGCGGCCGAGCTGCTGGCCAAGCTGCCGAGCGAAGCGGCAAAGATGCTGGATATCAAAGCCGATCACACGTCTGCCGTAGCGCAGTACATGGCCGAAGACCTGGCCGCGATCCTGAGCCGATCCCGCCCTGCAGACGAGTAATGCACCACCCCGCCCCGGCAGCGCGCCAA
>NZ_KV791360.1:6933-27033 GCF_001807895.1 Stenotrophomonas sp. HMSC10F07 | reverse complement strand
CCGCCCCGGCAGCGCGCCAACGCTGCCGGGGCGGTCAGGAGAGAACCATGCAACACCACCGCACCGCCGCTCACGCGGCGAACGAAGGCTGAGCCGCCATGCAAGAAGAAATCCGCCAACAGGTACTGTCGCGTATCAAGAACGACTATGGCCTCAAGCACCGTAGCGGCACCTCGTACATGCGCGGGGGCAAGTGCCCCCATTGCGGCAAGAAGGAGCTATACACCAGCTACGAAAAACCTTGGGTGCTGCGCTGTGGCCGACTGGCCAAGTGCGGCCAGGAGGTGCGCGTGCGCGACCTCTACGATGACCTGTTCGACGACTACTCCAAGACCAACCCCCAGACGCCGCAGGCGCCGCATGCAGCCGCAGACGCGTACCTGGCTAGCAACCGTGGATTCAGCATCAAGCCGTTGAAGGGTCTCTACACCCAAGAGGACCACTACGACCGCGCGAAGCGCCAGGGCACGGCCACCGTGCGCTTCCCGCTGGTCAAAGGCGGCTGGTGGGAGAGGCTGATCGATCGCCCCCACCGGTTCGGCAAGATGAAGGCCCGGTTTGCGCCAGGCGAGAGCTACGCTGGGGTGTGGTGGGGTGCCGCCGCACAGGATCAGCTGCGCACCGCCCGCGAGGTTTGGATCGTGGAGGGCATCTTCGACGCCATCGCGCTCCTGCAGCGCGGCATCTGCGCCGTTGCCGCCATGTCGAGCAACGCCTATCCCGAACTGTCCCTCAAGGAACTGAAGGCCGCCCGTCCCAACGATCTGCCAGTGCTGGTGTGGGGTCTGGACAACGAGCCGGGCGCACGCGCCTACACCATCAAGCACGCCCGCCGGGCCGAGAAGCTGGGCTATCGCTGCTTGGCCGCGCAGATCGAGCAGGTGGGCGAGAAGAAGACCGACTGGAACGATCTGCACCTGCGTGCGCAGGCGGCGGAGGACGGCGACGCACAGTGGCAAGCTGATCTCGACCTGGCACGCCACAACGGCGCCGTGCTGATGGCGCGCACCGCCGTGGACAAGGGGCTGGTCATCTATCAGCGCGAGCAGAAAACCGAGTTCCACATCGAGTTCGCCTCGCGCCTGTTCTGGTTCGAGTTCGACGCTGTGCGCTTCGACAAGATGATGCGTGAGAAGAATCCCGACGACGAGGAAGGTACGCTCAGCGATGAAGCGGTGGCCAAGATCCAGCGCGCCTGTGCGTCGGTGCAGCAGATCGCCAACTGCTACCCCGAGGCGCTCTACTTCCAGCGCCACGAGGCGACAGACGAAAGCTGGTACTACTTCCGCGTTGACTTCCCGCACGACGCGCCATCGGTAAAAGGCACCTTCACCGGTGCCCAGGTGGCCAGTGCCAGCGAGTTCAAGAAGCGCATCATCAGCCTTGCCCAGGGTGCTGTGTTCAGCGGTAGCGGCCAGCAGCTGGACCGGATGATGGAAGACCAGCTGTTCAACATCAAAAAGGTCGACACGGTCGATTTCGTCGGGTACAGCCCCGAGCACAAGGCTTACATCTTCCCCGACCTGGCCGTGCGCGCCGGCGAGGTGACCCTCGCCAACGCCGAGGACTACTTCGAGTTCAACAAGCTGCGCATCAAGACCACGCAGCGTTCGATCCGCATGGACATCCAGCGCGATCACGATAACTACTCCACGGACTGGCTCGCTTGGCTTTGGACGTGCTTCGGCACGCATGGGATTGTGGCCCTGACGTTCTGGTTCGGCTCGCTGTACGCCAATCAGATCCGTAGCAGTCACAAGTCGTTCCCGTTCTTGGAAGCCACGGGCGAGGCCGGCGCCGGCAAGACCACGCTGCTCAACTTCCTATGGAAGCTGCTCGCCCGCGCCGACCATGAAGGCTTTGACCCCGCCAAGTCCACGAAGGCCGGCCGCGCCCGCGCCATGGGGCAGATTTCCGGCATGCCCATTGTGCTGCTGGAAGCCGACCGCAGCGACAACGGAGACAAGGCGCACGCCAAATCGTTCGAGTGGGACGAACTGAAGGACTACTACGGCGGCGGCACCCTGGCCACGCGCGGCGTGCGCAACGGCGGCAACGAAACCTACGAGCCGCCGTTCCAGGGAACCATCGTCATCAGCCAGAACGCGCCTGTTGATGGCAGCGAAGCCATTCTCACGCGCATCGTGAAGCTGCATTTCAAGAAGCCGACTGCGACGACCGAGAGCCGGCAGGCTGCGGACAATCTCAATGCGCTACCGGTTGAGAAGCTGAGCTACTTCCTGCTGGCAGCGCTCAAGGCGGAAACCGCCGTGATGGAGAAGTTCGCCGAGCGCGTTCGGTTCTACGAAGCCAGGTTGCGCGAAGAGAAGGAGCTGCGCGTCGAGCGCATCATCAAGAACCACGCGCAGATGCTTGCCCTGCTCGATGCGCTACGGCTGGTGGTCAACCTGCCGGAACACATGGTGCGCGAGACCCGAGACGCCCTGGTCAAGATGGCCACCGAACGTCAGGACGCCATAGGCGCCGATCACCGCATCGTCTCCGAGTTCTGGGATGCATACGAGTACATCGAGATGCAGGCCAGTGGCGACAGGCGAACCGTGCTGAATCACTCGCGCGACGACACCCGCATCGCCATCAACCTCAACGAGTTCATTCAGAAGGCGGGCTACTACGGCCAGCAGGTGCCCGACATTGGCGACCTGCGCCGACTGCTGGTTGAGTCCAAGCGCCACAAGTTCGTGAGCGCCAACACCGCCGTCAACAGCGCAATCCGTTCCACCCCGATGCTCAGCAGCACCGTGAAGTGCTGGGTGTTCCAGAAGTAAGACCCGCAGCAACAGCAAAGGCCCGGCGGGGAGTGCGCCAACACCGCCCCCAAGGCCATCCACCAACGAAGTTCAGGAGAGAACCATGCAACAGATGACAGGCCAAGCCTTGACCACCCTCGCAAAGTCGCTGGATTCCAGCACCGGACCCGGTGCGGAGGCTATCACGGGTGTGCATAACTGTGTGAATGCTGCGGCAGACGGTGGTACCAACGCCAGCGCTACGGTCACCCTCCATATCACCCACAACCGCGTCATCGCCACGGCGATGCTGAACATGGGACCGGCCAAGGTCGCGCAGTGCGTGTTCGAGCGCCGCAGGGGCAGCAGGAAGGGTTGGGAACTGGTGAAGGGAACCGACTTCAACGACGAGACCAGCTGGATTTCGCCCGAGCTTGCCGACCTGGCCAGCCGCATTCCGTTCCCCTACGAAGTGGCCAACATGCTACCCGGCAAGCGGGCAACCGCCGCTGCCGTCGCACAGGCCGCGCAGGAGGTGGCCAATGGCTGATTGTGTCGCCCTGCTGGCCATGTGCGTGCTGCTGCCGGTCGCTGGCGCCACCATGCTCAAGATGTGGCAGACCCGCCCACCCCGCCGCCGGCACAGCGGCTTGGCCGTGGGACAGATCCCACAGCCGCTGCGCCGCCGAACCCCCATGGCTGTGCGCCGGGAGGTGACCCATGGTTGAACCGATGATCCGTGACCCACATCGGTACTGCCCGGACTGCGGCATGGCTGGCTATATCGACTACACAGAAATCCCCGCTTCGGTGCGCACGTACACGCGTGCTGACGGCGAGTACTCGGACCACATCGGTCCCTCTCGCGACTGCGAATGCCGCGACTGCGGCGCATCGTTCACGCTGACCGGCTGGGAGAACTCCCATGGTTGATATAGACGCCGCCCGCCGATTCCTTGCCGGAGAGTTCGAGAGCGCCGGCCTGCCTCACGTTGCCAGCGGCATCCTGGATGGCAGCAGCCCCTTTGGCCAGAGCGTGTACGTCGCCGCTGTTGCGGCCGCGCTGGCAGCGCCATGTGCGGCCTGTGGTAGCGCGAAGGAGGCCGCATGACCCAGCAACAGAAGACACCACCTCGCCCCCTTCCAATCTGCAAGCGTCGACACTCTGCCCGGTACATTCACGACCTCCGCAGAGCCGAGGCCGGGGGCGGCCACCTCATTGAATGTGCCTGTAGCCATACTGCCAAGCACGCCAACTTTGACTTGGCTTGGGTCCATTGGCTCAAGCGCCACGCACTCCATCCGGCGCCGGCATCAGAGCAGACAGCTGGGTCGAACGTAATACAGCTGGGCTTTTGGCTCGCTGGCGGCGAAGCATGACGCTGCACGGGTTTGACACATTCTGGCTGCTTTATGGGCAGTTCGGCGCAACTATGACCACCGAACAATTGCGAGCGACTTATTTTCCGACCTCTTCGCTCAAGACGATGGCCAACAAGCACACGGCCGGCTTACTTCCCTCACGCATCGGCAACGTCTATGACACTCGGGACGTCGCTAATTGGTGGGACGGCCAGCGTCTCGCAAGGGGGCCATGAGCGATCAAATGAAGAAGCCGCCCGAAGGCGGCTTCTCTCATGGCGAAAAAATCACAGTTCGTCGTCGGGAACAGACCGCTCTGGCTGAACGAAAGTCTGGAAAACCACCTCACCATCCCGCCACTGGCCAGTGATGTCCCTTTCATCTTCGCCACTTGAATCCATGTCCTTGCAGCCATAGTAGGCGTCGTACTCAACTGTGTACTGAACTCGCACTTGGCCGCCAACAACGTCGATATCGTCAATCTGGTGCCATTGGTAGACCGCGCGATCGTCTACGTACTCCACTTCGAGATCGAGGGCGGCCTCCCAGTCCTCCACGTTCTCCGCAAGCCACTCCCTCACTTGGTCATCCGTCGTAATACCTGCGGGGATAACAACACTGGTTGCTCTATAC
Source organism: Stenotrophomonas sp. HMSC10F07 (assembly GCF_001807895.1). Classification (NCBI taxonomy): domain Bacteria; kingdom Pseudomonadati; phylum Pseudomonadota; class Gammaproteobacteria; order Lysobacterales; family Lysobacteraceae; genus Stenotrophomonas; species Stenotrophomonas sp. HMSC10F07. The sequence goes on along the minus strand of NZ_KV791360.1, from coordinate 22,288 downwards.
ATCGGTCTTCCCCTCCGGTTGACGACGCCTACGTGGATGTCCCTGCCAAATTATGCTCGCCGCAGAGCCAGCCCAAGCACCGCTCTCGTCGCATCGAACTACTTAGAGCTGATCGTGTCTTTCAGATACGAGAGGACGAAGCCGCCAAACGCACTGCTGAACAGCATCTTATCCATGGCTTGGAGATCACCCTCTGACAGCCATCTTGCCCATGATGGCCCAACAAGGTGCCAGAAGCGCACGACGAGCAGTGCCGCCAAAATGTACGCGCCGAGCCGAAGCGCACCAACTACCAAACGCTGCATCTCTGAACGCACGGCGATCTTAAAGAGCATCTCCTGCTCCTTCACTGCGCTTTCGTCGTAAACAACGTGCTTGTTGGTCGCCTGATCAATCGCACTGAAGTCCGGCAGCGGACCTGTTGGTCGTGCCATTGCCGGAGTAATCGGCGGAACGGGAGCCGGAGGCTCAGGCTCATTGGCCGCCTGAGCGAGCTTTGCGGCACACGCCGCACAGGCACTCGTATCTGGATCGGCCGGACCTTGGCCGCTTGGCGACGCGGCCTGAACACCATGACTAGAATCCGTGCCAGATTCTTTACGCGGGCCAGAATGAGCATCGGTGCCAGTGCTTTGGCTCGTGGAACCGACAGCCAGAGGTGACGCAGCCTGCACTTGAGGAGGCTGCGTCAGACTGGCCGATGCTCCTGGCGGAGCCGATCCACCCTCGGCCGATGTTGCGCCTTCGTCTGCGACTTCGGTCGAAGCGGCAGCGTTGGAGCTCGGCTCAGCAGTAGTTGCAGCTTCAGTAGCTGATGCCGTCCCTGGTGTAGTTGCCATCCTTGACCACCCCTAAATTTACTGACCCGTCTGTATCTTGTGCCGATAGTGGTCTGCGATGAGCTGCTCAGGGATCACCTCGCTACCCCACAGGTTCGGCCGATATGATCTTGCCCAGGGTGTATTCGGCTCGTGCGTCAAAGTCGACAGCTGCAATCCGTTAAACCGGTTGTACCTGCGCCACACGTGGTCCAGAAGAGCGAGGGTATCGCTGGAACGCACCAGCGCTTCCTCTTCGCCCAGCGGCGAGCGCAGACTATTTTGCACAACACCACTGCCGTAGCACTTCAGATCCTGATAGAGCGAAGGAATTACAGGACCGAATTTCCACGCTTCTACTGGCTCATTGATGAGCGCATGGTTGAAGTAGCCCCAATGCCAGCCATGGGCGATATAAACCAACTTGATCACCTGCATCGGCGTCAATGGCTGACCTTCCGAGCGCGCGCGCTCGAGGAAGTAGTTCGCGATGGTTGAGGGCGAAAAAGACATTGGTCGCTCCATGGCACAAGAAGAGCCGCCCGTCATAGGCGGCCTAGATGCAGTGGCTGTGGCTAAGGTCGCGCCTGCTCCGACGGCGGAGTCTACAGAACATATGTCTCAGAATGTGAAACACAAGTCACGGGAGTGATTCTACTGTGCCAATAATGTGCCAGAGCCGCTGAACACCCTGCAATACCTTGCTGTCGGTCCAGTCCATCATGGGGGCAACGGACAGGCGCAGGGAATCGGCGTAACGGGCGGTGGCGGACGTCATCGGGGTGTTGATCGGGGAGACTGGCATTGCCAGTGAGATCAATAGTTTACACCGGACGGCTGAACGGCGGCGGGTGGCGCCGGGACTGGCCGCTCGACCGGCCCCGGGGTCGCCGCGTGGCTTACAACCCGCGGTTGCGCACCTGTTCCTGCTGCTGCTCCTGCGCACGCTGGTTGAACTGGCTGTCCAGCGCTTCGCTTTGCCGGCTGCTGGCCTCGACCGAGTGCGATACCGCCTGCTGGCGGTCGACGAAGGTCCGCTGCGCCGCCGGGTCGCCCAGCTCGCCCTGCACCGCAAACAGACCGGTGCCGTCGGGGCGGGCCACGACGTGGTCGATCTGGCGCATCCCGGACACCTTGCTTTCGTACGCCAGCTGGCCGGCCGCCCGCTCAACCTCCTGCGGGTTGGCGAACAGTGGCTTCAGGCCGGCCTGGGCACGCTGCTGCTCCAGCGCCTGCAGCTTGCCCAGCGCCCGGCCGAAGCGCGCGTTGTCGGCGTGCCCGGGGTCGCGCATGCTGGCCGGCTCTGCGGGCTCGGCCCGGGCCGGTGCCGCCGGCGGGGGACCGGCCTTGACCGCGTTGGGGGCATCGACCTGCGCCAGGGTCTTGCGGCCTGCCTTGCCATCGTCGTCCAGGCCGTTGTTGGCCTGGAACTGCTTGACCGCCGCAAAGGTGTCCTTGCCATACACACCATCGGCGTGCAGCGGCTTGCCATCGGCCCCGGCATAGCCCAGCGCCGCCAGCTTGCCCTGCAAGGCCTTGACCTCATCGCCGCGCTCGCCCTGCTTCAGCACGCCATCGGCCATCGGCGCCTGCTGTGCACTGCGTGCGGCCTGCGCGGCCTCGGGGCCCTGCGCGTGGACCTTGCCGCCCAGGGTGATGCGGTCATTGAGCATGTCACCCAGGAACCTGCGGTACTGGTCCGGCTCGAGCTCGATATGTGCGTGCACGGCACCCGGGGTGCCGGCATCGGACTGGCGGATCAACGGCGCGCCGTACTCGACGAAATCACCAGTCTTGTAGGGGGTGCTTCCACGTGCACCATGCAGCACCTGCCCGACCAGTTCACGCTGCGGATGCCCGGCCGGATGGCTCCAGATGCTGATGGAGTTCCACTTGTCGTTGTTGACCTGCACGTAGCCCGCGACCGGATTGGGAATCATCACTTCCCGGTCGCCGCGCGAAGTACTCAGGATCAGATCCTTGTGCACCAGCGGAATGCCGTTGCGATCACCACGGGTCCGCACCGTTTCCAGCTCGCCCTCGACCATTGCCGACGGGCGGTCAGCCTTGGCGGCATTGCCGGTGCGCACGGCCTCGGCGTTGGTGTTGGGGTGATGGATCTTCAGTTCGCGGTAGGCATCCTCGCCACTGGTGCCATGACGCAGTGTGCGGTTGCTGCTGCCGTTGCCAAAGGGTTCGACCACGACGATGCGCTGGCCACCGGGTGCGGCAGCGGCATCGGGTTCGCGCGCAGTCGCGGGTGCGGGTGCCGCAGCAGGCGTGGCCGGTGCCACAGGCTGCGCCGGCGTGTGCTCGCGTACCACCGTATCCAGAGCCTGCAGGGTCTGCCGGCCGGCCTTGCCATCAACGGTCAGCCCATGCGCCTGCTGGAACTCGCGCACTGCATGCTCGGTGTTGGCACCGTAGTGGCTATCGGCTGTCAGAGGTTGCCCGTTGCGGCCGGTATGGCCGGCCTGGATCAACTTGGCCTGCAGGGCCTGGACCTCGGTACCGTGCTCGCCGGGTGCCAGCACGCCGTCGGCCATCGCCGATGCGGCCGCGCGCTGCCCGCGCCGGCCCGGCTCAGGTTCACCGAACGCTTGCTGGTAATCCTTGCCCCGGTAAGCCTCGGGGTTTTGGTTGACCTGGTCGTAGCGCGCCAGCCCGACCAGCGCGTTCTTCTCGGTGAGCGCACGATCACGCAGCGAATCCCACAGGGTGGGCGAGCTCTGGAAGTGCGACTGCACGTTGGCGTGCTTGTAGTCCTGCACCGCGCGGACAATCTGCTCGTCACTCAGCTCAGCCAGCTTGAAGTCTTCGCTGTAGGCTTGCTGGAGACCCTTCTGGAACACCGAACGTGTCATGCCGCGGTACTGCACCGAGGTGCTCCACAGCGCGTCCTGCACGGCCGGACCACGGCCGGAAAGATCAATGCCTACATCCTTCAGGCGGCCCATCTGCACGTCGTAGTACTGGTGCTGGATGAAGTCGTGCTGGTCCCTGGCAAACCCTGCCGGATCGGCCGCCGCCACTTCCTTCCAGCGTTCGGTGAAGGCCGGGGTTCCTGCCTGCAGGCCGTTGAAGCGGTTGCCATAGCGCGAGGCGGCGACGTATTCGTCCACGCCGCCAACGTTGGTGGCGTACTGGTAACTGCCATACGACACGCCACCATGGTCGCCCCTGCCGGTGGAAACGTGGCCGGGGCCACGACCTCCGGTTTCGAAATGCGCCGACGTCTGGCCGCGATGCCAGCTGTCCATTGCCTGCTTTGCCTGGGTCACAACATCCATCTTCCTGCACTCCTTTGCGGGGGATTTACTTTGAGGTCAGTGCCTGCAGCACATCGGCACGGTTGGCGGTGCGATTGATCCGGCAGGACTGCGCGTCCAGCATCTGCCCCTGCCCGTCTTCGGCAGGGTTCCAGCTGCAGTAGCGATTGGTATCGGACATGTAGGCAGCCTGCTCGTCCATCAGCCTGTCCTTGTCCTTGCCATCGGGGCCGTCAACGATCTTCATGAAAGCCTGCTCGAGCCGCTGCTCCTGCCAAGCAAGCTCGTCATCACCACACGCCTGCAGTGCCGATGTCTCGCCGCCGCTGGATCTCACGCATGCAGCATACTGCGGCCGCAACGTCGCCTTGTTGTAGGAATCATCCGGGCGCTGCGGCGGCATGTCCTGGTCATCGGCATCGGCCACCGTCGTGGCAGGTGCGGCACGTGCAGGCTCTGCAGTGGCGGGCGGCGATGCAGTGGCCGGCGCGGCGGCCGCGGGAGCAGCTGCCGTATCCGCCTCCGGGCTCTTGGCCTGGCATGCCGCCAGGCTGAGGCCAAAGGCCAGCGCAAGGGCGATGGCCCCAGCCTTGCCGAACGTTTCACGGGGGGCCGCTGGAAGGTGGTTTATTCCCTGCATTGCTTGCATCTCCTTGGCATCCAGGCGCGTGGCCCGTCAACGCGGGGCCGTCCATCGGCCCCATCAGGAAACGCATGCTACGCGAGCGCCGGTTTCAGATGCCTGACCGGATTCAGAATGCGTGCACCTCGTCGCAGAAGCAGGATGCGTAAGCCTCAATGCCCGCCCGCGCGCCCGCCCACCTGTTCGATCAGCGTCTGGCTAGCCACATTGAGGCTTACCACCACCACCTCCGCTCCATGCGCGGCCAGCTTTTCCTGCGCACGTTCCAGCGCGGCCACTGCGGTCAGGTCCCACAGGTGGGCGTCACGCAGGTCGATCTGCACCTTCGGCGCGACGTGCTGGTAGTCAAACGCCGCGCCCAGCTGGCCGGCAGACGCAAAGAACACCTGCCCGCGTACGCGGTAGACCTGCGTGTCTCCGGCATCCTCGCGCTGCACCTCCAGCATGCGGCCGACCTTGCGGGCGAAGAACAGCGCCGACAGCAGCACGCCACTGAGCACGCCCTTGGCCAGGTCGTGGGTGGCCACGGTGACCACCACGGTCAGCAACATCACGGCCGAGGAACTGCGCGGATGCGTGCGCAGGTCGCGCAGCGAGCGCCAGCTGAAAGTGCCGATGCTGACCATGATCATCACCGCCACCAGCGCAGCCATCGGAATCTGCCGCACCAGGTCGCTGCCGTACACCACCAGCACCAGCAGCAGCACGCCGGCCACCAGGCAGGACAGGCGGCCGCGGCCACCAGACGTCACGTTGATGACCGACTGGCCGATCATCGCGCAGCCGGCCATGCCACCGAGGAACCCGGTGACCGTGTTGGCCACGCCCTGGCCGACGCATTCGCGGTTGCGCTCGCTGGGCGTCTCGGTGATGTCCTCGACGATCTGCAGGGTCATCATCGATTCGAGCAAGCCGACCACGGCCAGCGTGGCCGACACCGGCAGCAGGATGCGCAGCGTTTCCCAGCTGAGCGGTACATCGGGGATGAGGAACTGCGGCAGGCTGTCCGGCAACTGGCCCATGTCACCAACACTGCGCACGTCCACGCCAAAGCCGATCACTACGGCGGTGAGCACGACGATTGCCACCAGCGGCGAAGGCACAGAGCGGGTGAGGCGCGGCAGCAGGTAGATGATCGCCAGTGCGGCGGCACACAGCACGTAGACGGCGGGACCGCGGCCGATCAGTTCCGGCATCTGCGCCAGGAAGATCAGGATCGCCAGCGCGTTGACGAAGCCGGTGATGACCGAGCGCGAGACGAATCGCATCAGCGACCCAAGCTTGAACACACCGGCCAGCACCTGCAGCAGGCCAGCCAGGATGCTGGCGGCGAACAGGTACTGCAGGCCATGGTCCTTGACCAGGTCGACCATCACCAGCGCCATTGCACCGGTGGCGGCGGAGATCATGCCCGGCCGGCCGCCAGCGATGGCGGTGACCACCGCGATGGAAAACGCGGCGTACAGGCCGACCTTGGGGTCGACGCCGGCGATGAGCGAGAAGGCGATGGCCTCGGGAATCAGGGCCAGGGCGACGACCATGCCGGACAGCAGATCACCACGGATGTTGCCGAGCCATTGCTGGCGCAGGGGGTAGGAGGTTTGCATGGAAAAACTCCGCGCGCACGCGGGCGTGGCCGCATGGCGCTGCAGTGGAAAGACGCGGGTTCCTGAGCCGGGCGGGCCGGCTGCCGAGATGCGGCAAGGGTCAGGGTGGCGTGATCACTGCAGGCGGGAATCGGTACGTGGGAGGGACGCAGTCTACGGCACAGGGCTGCCAAGGGACAGCGTCGACAGACCGCAACGGCAGCGGAGCATGGCTCCGCTCTACAATCGCGCTATGGCCACCGACCACGCACAGTTCTTCGATCCCGCCACCGAACAAGGCGTGCTGCGCCTGTCCATCGCAGGCTCACTGCTGCTGGCCGCGGCAGCGGTAGTATTCGGCCTGCTGGCCAATTCCTCGCTGATCATCTTCGACGGCATCTACGGCCTGATCGATGTGGTGATGACCTGGCTGTCACTGCTGGTCGCGCGGCTGATCGCACTGTCCACCAGCACCGACGCGCTGCAGTCGCGGCTCAACCAGCGCTTCACCATGGGGTTCTGGCACCTGGAGCCGATCGTGCTGGGGGTGAGCGGCACGCTGATGATCGGCGCGGCGCTGTATGCGCTGGTCAATGCGGTCGACGCGCTGATGTCCGGCGGCCGCCACATCGCGCTCGGCCCGGCCATCGCCTTCGCCGGGCTGTCGATCGTCGGCGAAGGTGCGCTGGCCTGGTTCGTGCTGCGCGCCAACCGGCGCATCGGCTCGGAGTTCATCGCACTGGATGCGAAGAACTGGGTGATCGCGGCCAGCATGTCGGCCTGCTACCTGCTGGCCTTCCTCGGCGGCGTGCTGGTGCAGGGCACCTCGCTGGCGTGGGTCGGGCCGTACATCGACCCGGCCATCCTCGCCTTCGTCTGCGTGCTGGTGATGATCGCCCCGCTCGGCACCGTGCGCCGGGCGCTGGCCGGCATCCTGCTGGTCACTCCGCCGGAACTGCAGGCGCATGTGGATGCGGTGGCACGCGCGATCGTGGCCAGGCACGGCTTCGTCGAGCACCGCAGCTACGTGGCGCAGGTGGGGCGTGGCGAGCAGATCGAGTTGTTCTTCGTGGTGCCGGAAGACGACCCGCCGCGGCCCTTGGTGGAATGGGACCGGCTGCGCGACGAGATCGGCGAAGCGCTGGGCGAGGCCTCGCCGGACCGCTGGCTGACCATCATGTTCACCACCGACCGCGAGTGGACGATCTAGGCCAACAGGACGATCGATCAAGTTTTTCGTACGCGTTGCAACCCAACGTACGCGGAAAGCGGGCAAAGTAGGCTCCAACGCAACACCCACCCACTGACCAGGAGCATCCCGATGTCCATCGAAAAGGTTCTGTACACCGCCCAGGCCACCTCCACCGGCGGCCGCGAAGGCCGTTCCGTCTCCTCCGACAACGTGCTGGACATCCAGCTGTCGACCCCACGCGAGCTGGGCGGCGCCGGTGGCCCAGGCACCAACCCGGAACAACTGTTCGCCGCCGGCTACTCGGCCTGCTTCCTGGGCGCGCTGAAGTTCGTGGCCGGCCAGGCCAAGGTCGCGCTGCCGGCCGACACCACCGTCACCGGCAAGGTCGGCATCGGCCAGATCCCGACCGGTTTCGGCATCGAGGCCGAGCTGACCATCAACGTGCCGGGCGTGCCGCGCGAGCAGGTGGAAGAACTGGTGCAGAAGGCACACATCGTGTGCCCGTACTCCAACGCCACCCGCGGCAACATCGACGTGACGCTGATCGTTGCCTGATGCGCTGCTGCCGGCCAGCGGCCGGCACTACCCGCGCGCGGCGCAAAAAAATGGGCGGATGCCGGTCGAAACCAAGCATCCGCCCATCCCACCCCGGGTGGGCCCCGGCACGTGGCCGGGGACGCATTCGCTACGGCGCGCATCCATCCTTCTGGAGGAGAGCCCCCTTGTTGTTCAAGGGGGTGCGCCAACGGCGCGGGGATAAGGTGGAATGCGCGGACCAGCGACCGGTTACCGGTCGCTGGTGATGAGCTGCACGACGCTGGAGAAATCCAGCTTGCCGCGGCCTGCCTGGTGGTTCATCGAGTACAGGTTGCGGGCCACTTCGCCCAGCGGGATCGAGGCGCCGACACTCATCGCCGCTTCCACCGCCAGGCCCATGTCCTTCAGCATCAGATCGCTGCCGAAACCGCCGCTGTAGCCGCGCGAGGCCGGCGCATTTTCCAGCACGCCCGGCCACGGGTTGCACACTTCGGTGGCCCAGCTGCGGCCGGTGCTGACCGCCATCATCTGCGACAGCACCTTCGGGTCCAGCCCGTGCGCCACGCCCAGTGCGATGGCTTCACCGGTCACCGCCATGATCACGCCCAGCGCCATGTTGTTGCACAGCTTGGCGACCTGGCCGGCACCGCTGGCGCCGACATGGAAGATGTTCTTGCCCATCGCCTGCAGCACCGGGCGGGCGCGCTCCAGCGCGTCCTCTTCGCCACCGACGATGAAGGTCAGGGTACCGGCCTGGGCGCCGGCGGTACCGCCGGAGACCGGCGCGTCGATCATCAGCAGGCCACGCGCGGCGGCCGCTTCCGAGACCTTGCGGGCACTGGCTGGTGCGATCGTGCTGCAGTCGATGACCAGTGCACCGGCCGGGATTGCGGCGAGGATGCCGTCATCGCCCAGGTAGACGCCTTCGACGTGGCGGCTGGCCGGCAGCATCGAGATCACGACTTCCGCATCGGCCAGGGTGTCGCGTGCCGACGACGCCGCGCTGGCACCGGCATCGACGGCGGCCTGCACCGCGGCCGGGACCAGATCGAACACGCGCACGGTGTGGCCGTTCTTGACCAGATTGGCGGCCATCGGGCCACCCATGTTGCCCAACCCGATGAATGCAATGCGGCTCATGCAAGGCTCCTTTCAACAAGGGGAGTGCCCAGGTCGGCCAGCGGATGCGCGGCAGCGGCCCAGGGGGAAGCGAAGAAGGTGTCGGCCCACGCACCGGTGGCCTCGGCCAGGGTGGCCGGGTTCCACTGCGGATTGCGGTCCTTGTCGATCAGCAGCGCGCGGATGCCTTCGGCGAAATCACCGTGGGCGGCGCAATGCAGGGCGACGATGTACTCCAGGCGGTAGATCGCGGCCAGATCCTGGCCGGCACTGCGGCGCTGCAGCTCGTACGACAACCGTGCCGAACCCGGCGCACCGGCGGCGAGGGTCTTCTGTGCCGCCTGCAACCACGCATCATCGGTCTGCAGGCCGGCAATGCGCGCGACAATGGCTTCAAGGTCATCGCCTTCGCACAACGCATCGACCTGCGCCGCATTGGCCAGCAGCGGACCGGTGGCGGCATCGCTGGCATGCGCCTGCAGCAGATGGGTCAGGCGTTCGTGGTTGTGTGCGGAGTCACTGGACCAGGCCACCTGCAGCAGCGCATCGAACACCGTACTGCGGCGCTCTTCGGGCACATGTACATCGGCCAGGCCAGCGTAGATGGCATCGCCCGGGTTGAGCAGCGCGCCGGTCAGGGCCAGGAACAGCCCGCCCTTGCCCGGCACGCGCGGCAGCAGCCAGCTGCCACCGACATCAGGGAACAGGCCGACGGTGATTTCCGGGAAGGCCAGCTTGGAGCGCTCGCTGACCACACGGTGGCTGGCGCCGGACATCAGGCCGATGCCGCCGCCCATCACGATGCCGTGGCCCCAGCACAGGATCGGCTTGGCGTAGGTGTGGATGAGGTAATCGACGCGGTACTCAACGTCGAAGAACTCGGCGGCGTAGTCGTTCTCGCGTATGTCGCTGCGGCCGTCCTCACGGAAGGCGACCATGGCCTTGTACAGGCTGTGCAGGTCGCCGCCGGCGCAGAACGCCTTTTCGCCAGCACCCTGCAGCACCACCATGGCGATGCCGTCGTCGTCGGCCCAAGCGTTCAACTGCTCCAGCAGCAGGTGTGCCATCGGCAGCGAGAAGCCATTGAGCGTGCGCGGCGCGTTGAGCGTGGCGAGGCCGATGCGCACGCCGTTACCGGCCACGCGCTCCTCGAACAGCACCGGTGCGTCGTCGGCAGCGGTGTCGGCGCTCATGCGTTCTTCCACTGCGCGGTGCGCTTTTCCAGGAAGGCAGTCACGCCCTCGACCTGGTCGGCGGTGTCGAACAGGTCGACGAAGGCTTCGCGCTCGGCCACCAGCGCCGAGGCGTGGGTGCCGGTGCGGGTGGACTGCACCAGCGTCTTGCAGGCGGCGATGCTGGTCGGGCTCTGCTTGCCGGCCTTTTTCGCCCATTCCAGCGCCAGTGCCTTGGCTTCGCCCTTGCCGACCTTTTCTTCGGCCAGCCCGATGCGCAGCGCGGTCTCGGCGTTGATGCGCTCACCCAGCAGGATCATGCGCTTGGCCCAGCCTTCGCCGACCAGGCGCGGCAGGTTCTGGGTGCCACCGGCGCACGGCAGCAGGCCAACGGTGGCCTCCGGCAGCGCCACCTGGGCGTGCTCTTCGATGATGCGCAGGTCGCAGGCCAGTGCGCATTCCAGGCCTCCGCCCATCGCGTAGCCGTTGATCGCGGCGATCGACACGCCACGGAAACCGGACAACGCCTCGAAGGCTTCGCCGAAACGGCGCGCGGCTTCGCGCGCTGCGGCCTTGTCGCCGGAAGCGAACTGGTTGAGGTCGGCACCGGCGGAGAAGAACTTCTCGCCGTCACCGGTGATCACCAGCGCGTAGATGTCGCGGTCTGCGTTGAGCGCGCCGACCAGGTCGCGCAGCGCCGACAGGCTGTGCACGGTCCAGGTGTGCGCCGGCGGGTTGTTCAGGGTGACCACGGCGGTATGGCCGTCGGCCTCGACCTTCAGGCCCACGTGCTCCTGGGTACGCCAATCCTTCATCGCAGTTCCTCTTCGGTGTTGAGCAGGTGACGGGCAACGATCACCCGCATGATCTCATTGGTGCCTTCCAGGATCTGGTGCACGCGGCAGTCACGCAGCAGGCGCTCGATCGGGTACTCGCGGATGTAGCCGTAGCCACCGTGGATCTGCAGCGCTTCATTGCAGACGTTGAAACCGGCATCGGTGGCGAAGCGCTTGGCCATCGCGCACCACACATTGGCATCGCTGGCCCCGGCATCGAGCTTGCGTGCGGCGGTGTGCACCATCTGCCGCGCAGCCACCAGTTGGGTGACCATGTCGGCCAGCTTGAACTGCAGCGCCTGGAACTCGGCCAGCGCCTTGCCGAACTGGCGGCGCTCGCCCATGTAGCGGCGCGCGGCATCCAGCGCGCCCTGCGCGGCACCCAGCGAGCAGGCGGCAATGTTGATGCGGCCACCATCAAGCCCCTTCATCGCCAGCTTGAAGCCGCCGCCTTCCTCTCCCAGAAGGTGGCTGACCGGCACGCGGACGTTTTCGAAGGTGATGCCACGGGTGGGCTGGCTGTTCCAGCCCATCTTCTCTTCCTTGCGGCCGAAGCTGATGCCCGGCAGGTCCGACGGCACTGCAATGGCGCTGACGCCGCCAGCACCGGCACCGCCGGTACGTGCCATCACCACCAGCAGTTCGGTGGCACCGGCGCCGGAGATGAAGGCCTTCGAGCCGTTCAGCACGTAATGATCGGCGTCGCGCACGGCGGTGGTCTTCAGCGAGGCCGCATCGGAGCCGGCACCCGGTTCGGTCAGGCAGTACGAGGCCAGCTTGTTGCCCGAGGACAGGTCAGTACCCCACGCATCGCGCAGTGCTGGCTGGCCCCACGTGGACACCATCCACGAGGCCATGTTGTGGATGCTGATGTAGGCCGCAGTCGAGGGATCGACGTTGGCGAGCTCCTCGATGACGACGGCGGCGTCCAGCCGGCTCAGGCCGCTGCCGCCCACTTCCGGGTCCATGTACAGACCGCAGAAGCCCAGTTCACCGGCCTTGGCGATCGCCTCGCGCGGAAAGATGCCCTCCGCATCCCATCGCGCGGCGTGTGGCGCCAGTTCGGCCTGTGCGAAGTCGCGCGCTGCCTCGCGGTACGCCTGCTGCGCTTCTTCCAGTTCCGTCGTCATCGAGTGGCTCATGGCTGCTCCTGCCGTTACTTCAGGCTGATCGTGGTGTTGACGCCGTGGCTCAGCGTTTCGTCATCGAACCAGCGCGCGGTGACCGTCTTGGTCTGGGTGTAGAACAGCACCACCTGCTTGCCGTATGGGCCCAGGTCGCCCAGCTTGGAGGCGCGCGAACCGGTGAACGAGAACAGCGGCACCGGCACCGGGATCGGCACGTTGATGCCGACCTGGCCGACGTCGATGTCTTCCTGGAACTTGCGCGCGGCCGCGCCGGACTGGGTGAACAGTGCGGTGCCGTTGCCGTTCGGGTTGCTGTTGACCATCGCGATGGCGTCTTCCAGCGTCTCCGCTTCGAGGATGACCAGCACCGGCCCGAAGATTTCTTCCTGGTAGATGCGCATGTCGGTGGTGACACCGGCAAAGATGGTCGGGCCGACGAAGTTGCCCTTCTCGAAGCCATCCACCTGCGGGTTGCGGCCATCGAGCACCAGCGAGGCGCCCTGCTCCACACCCGAGGCGATCAAGCCTTCCACGCGCTCGCGGGCACTGCAGGAAATGACCGGACCGACGTCGGTGCCGGATACGGTGCCGGCGCTGACCTTCAGGGTCTTGGCCTTTTCGACCAGATCCTGCACCCAGTTGCGCGCTTCACCGACCAGCACCAGGGTGGAGGCGGCCATGCAGCGCTGGCCCGCGGCGCCGAAGGCCGCACCGACCATCGCGTTGAGGGTCTGTTCCTTGTTGGCGTCCGGCAGCACCACGGCGTGGTTCTTGGCGCCCATCATGCACTGCACGCGCTTGCCGGCCAGCGAGGCACGGTTGTACACGTGGGTGCCGACGCGGGTGGAACCAACGAACGACACGGCCTTGATGTCCGGGTGGTCGCAGATCGCGTTGACCACTTCTTCGCCGCCGTGGACGACGTTCAGCACGCCCTTCGGAATGCCGGCTTCCAGGGCAAGCTCGACCAGGCGCATGGTGACCATCGGGTCCTGCTCGGACGGCTTGAGGATGAAGGTGTTGCCCGTTGCAATCGCCATCGGGAACATCCACAGCGGGATCATCGCCGGGAAGTTGAACGGGGTGATGCCGGCGCACACGCCCAGCGGCTGCATGATCGTGTAGGTGTCCACGCCATTGGCCACGTTGTTGGCCAGCTCGCCCAGCTGCAGGTTGCCGATGGCGGCGGCGTGCTCGACCACTTCCAGGCCGCGGAACACATCGCCTTCGGCGTCCGGCAGGGTCTTGCCCTGTTCGGCGGTGAGGATGTGGGCCAGCTCGCTCATGTTTTCGCGGATCAGCTGCTGGTACTTCAGGAAGATGCGCGCACGGGTGCCGATCGGGGTCTTGCGCCAGGTCTTGAAGGCCTCCTTGGCGGCTGCGACGGCGGCGTCCACTTCACCGGTGGTGGCGAAGGGCACCTTGGCCAGCACGTCCTGGGTGGCCGGATTGATCACGTCCTGCCAGTGGGAGGTGGCCGATTCAACGAACTGGCCATCGATCAGCATGCGGATACGGGGCGCTGCAACAGTCATGACGACAATCCCACAGGGTGCGAAAGATGCTTGGCATTATTCACAGCACGCACCTCGATTTCCGGGCTGAATCCGCTTAATCTGGCCAACACACCGCACGATTCCTGTTAATTTTGTGAATACCCCAGCTCCCCAGCGGCAGCTCGGCCTGCGCGTGCTGCGCCTGCGCGAACAGCGCGGCTACAGCCAGGTTGACCTGGCGCGGGCGCTGGGGCTGTCGGCCAGCTACCTGAACCAGATCGAGCGCAACAAGCGCCCCCTCACACCAGCGGTGCAGAAGAAGCTGGGCGAGGTATTGGGCGATGTTTCCGCGCTGTTCGACGAAGATGAGCCCGCCGCGCTGCAGGAGGCGCTGGGCGAGACCCTGCGCGACCTGGGCCTGGCCGAAGTCAGTGCCACCGAACTGCGCGCCCTGGCGGGCAACCTGCCGCAGGTCAGCCGTGCGCTGCTGGACCTGCACCGCCGCCACCTGGCACTGCGCGAGCATGCCGCCGCGCTGGAATTCCAGCTGGGCGAGCCCGGCGCCGGCAGCACCCTGCCGGCCGGCGACCAGGTACGCGAGTTCTTCAACCGCATGCACAACCACATTCCCGAGCTGGACGAACTGGCCGAGCGCCTGTTCGCCGAGTGGGGGCTCTCGCCCGGGCATGTGGCGCCGCGCTTGCGCCAGCTGCTGGCCGACCGTCACGGCGTGCTGGTGGAAGTGGCCGCACTGCAGGCCGGGCGCGAGAAGCGCCAGTACGATGCGGGTACGCGGCGGCTGTGGCTGCCGGACTACCTGGAGCCGGGCCAGCAGGCGTTCCAGATGGCCGCCGAACTGGCCCTGCACGGCTACCTGCCGCAGATCGATGCGGTGGTGGCGCGTGCCGGCTTCACCGATGACGCACGCATCGCACAGGCGCGGGTGGGTCTTTCGAACTACTTCGCCGGCGCGCTGGTCATGCCCTACATGCGCTTCCTGCGTGCGGCCGAGGCCAGCAGCTACGACATCGAACTGCTGGCGCACCAGTTCGGCGTCGGCTTCGAGGCGGTCTGCCACCGGCTGAGCACGCTGGCACGGCGCAGTGCGCCCGGCCTGCCGTTCTTCTTCATCCGCGTGGACCGCGCGGGCAACGTATCCAAGCGCCATTCGGCCACCGACTTCCACTTCTCGCAGGTGGGCGGCTCGTGCCCGCTGTGGATCGTCTACGAGGCGTTCAACCAGCCCGGGCGCATCCTTACCCAGACCGCGCGCATGCCCGACGGGCGCCGCCATTTCTGGCTGGCGCGGCAGGTCAGCAGTGGCCCGGTGGGCCATGGCCAGCCGCGCAAGACCTTCGCGGTGGCGCTGGGCTGCGATCTACAGCATGCCGAACGCCTGGTGTATTCGCTGGGGCTGGATGTGCAGAGCCCAGGGAACTCGGTTTCGATCGGACCGGGTTGCCGGGTGTGCCCACGCGAGGACTGCATGCAGCGTGCGTTCGCGCAGTTACCGGGGCGATAGGGTTGGTTCGGCAGGGCTGCGCCCTGCACCTGCCGAAG
>NZ_KV791360.1:0-6913 GCF_001807895.1 Stenotrophomonas sp. HMSC10F07 | reverse complement strand
CCTGCCGAAGCCGAAGCAACAGCAACAGCAAAAGCTGGCATTCCGTGGGATTGCGGGGCGGTGTCGGATTGCGGGGACGCCGTGAACCCGACCATGGGGGCTTGGCCGCGGCATCCATGCCGCGGACACCCCGCAATCCGACACCACCCCGCCTTCGACAGTTTCCTTCCATCTGTCGGAACGACGTATTGCTCTGGTAGGTGTCGACCTTGGTCGACACGGTAGATCCACGCCATGCGTGGATGCTCTTCGATGAATGTTCGAAATATTCGATTTCGATGGACGTTCATCCACGCATGGCGTGGTTCTACTACCGGGTCAGTAGATCGGCGTCACCTTCATCTGCGGCAGCGGGCGCGGTGCGCCGTCGGTCAGGTCCGGGCCAAGGTCTTCCCAGGTGCGGCCCTGCTCGACCATCTGCGCCCACAGCTGCTGCGAGCCGCGACGCTTGTCTTCCGAGCCCAGCTTGTACGACGGCGGTGCCGGCTCGCCACGGGCAACCATCGAGTACGCCGCGCGGTAGGCCAGCACCTGCTGCGCCGGGTCGTCGGTACGCGCCACTTCCAGCGTGTAGCGCTGGTAGGCCGAGGCCAGGTTTCGCCAGCGGATCCAGTAGTGGTTCCCGAACGAGAACGAACAGAAGCGCGCACCCGCCAGGCTGCCCTTGTCGGCGATGCGGGTCAGCACCTCCTGCGGCATGTCCAGGTTCATGCCGCCTTCGTCGCCCTGCAGGCTGACGTGCACGATGCGGTCACGGTAACCCGGCGCGCGCGCCTGCAGCAGGTCGCGCCAGTTCTGCATGGTCGCCACCACCGCGAACAGGAAGCGACCCAGCTCGGCCGCCGCCAACGGTCTGGCGATCGACTGGTAGGTCCGCTGCCAGCCGTGGCGGTTCTCGGTGGGCAGGAACACGGCATGTTCCAGCGCCTGGCGGCCATCACTACCGTGGCCCACGTCTTCGGCATGCTGCGGGTAGACCAGGTTGATGGCGAAGGTCGGCCAGCGCGGCAACGCGGCATCGAACAGATGGATCGGGAAGTTGCTGCTGATGCCGCCATCGGAGAACCAGCAGATGCGGAACGCGGTGATCACCGGGCCGCAGGTCTGCCCAGCGCTGGTCAGCCCTTCCATGCTGTCGGCCACGTTGTGTTCCTGGTCGGCGGCCGGTGCAGTGGGTTCGCAGCGGCGCTCGCGGCGCGAGGGCTCATGCAGCGGCACCGCGCTGATCAGCAACGGGAAACTCAGGCTCATGCGCGTGGCCACCAGCACCGGCAGCTTCGGGCCCTGCGGCAGGTGGTAGTACCGGCGCCCTTCCACCTCCAGCGGCGGGCCGGCCTGCGTCACCAGCCACCGCACCACGCTGGCGGGGAACAACTGCTCGAACTCCTCGCGCAGGAACCAGAACTGCGCGCCTCCCAGCGGCAGTGTGCGTGGTTCATTGTGCGATACGCAGGTGGTGATCATCTGCAGGCTGATCGCATGCGGGCTGTCCGGCTCGCCGGCATAGCGCGGCGCATCGTGCAGGTCGGCAAAGGTCAGCGGTGCATCCAGCGGCTTGCCGGACAACTGCTGCAGGCATTCATGCAGCCACTCGGTCAATGCCGGTTTACGTGCATCGCGGCCGAGGCCACTGCACAGGCCCAGCAGGTTGCGCCGGGCCACACGCGCAACGCGCAACGCGGCTCCGGCCACGCCTGCACCGTAGGCGCACAGCAGCGACGGCAGCAGCGTTGCAGCCACGCCGCTCCAGCCACCGCCCCACCAGCCCAGGCCGAGCAGCAGCGCCAGCGACACCAGCACTTCCAGCGGCGCGATCTCGAATACCGCCACCGCCAGGCACAGCAGCTTGTGCGGCAGGCCGGCATTGCCGGTCAGCACCACCAGCAGCCGATAGGCCGCGCGCGCGCCCCGCGCCGGTTGGAACAGGCTGTAGATGAACCCGCGCCGCGACAACTGCGCCGACACCGCCGACAGCCCGCCATAACCGGCATCACCGGGCAGGTGCTCGCCGGCCTGCATGCGGCGATCACCGCATGCCGCCGCAGCCGCTACCGCCGCAGCGATGGCGCCAGCGGAGGTGCCGCCGATGCTCTTGAACCGATACTCGCGTGCCAGCGCCAGTACCGCATTGGGGTACACGATGCCGCTGGTGATGCCGCCTTTCATGACCAGATCGCAGTACTTGTCCGCCACCGTCTTGCCCCCGAGCATGCCGTCCGCCGCGTGAATGCCAGTATGGCGCAGCGGCTTCTCAGGGCCTGAGAACACCACCGCAGTCCGGGCGGGAATCTGCGGCGTTCAGCAGATGGCAGGCCTGCAGGCTTGACCGGCCCCACCATCGGCGTAGCATCTGCAGCAAGCCAAGGGACAGACCCGCGGCTGCCACAACGACATGAGGGATTCTCATGGAATTCGACTATCTCGTCTTCATCGGGCGATTCGAGCCCTTCCACAACGGCCACGCCGCCGTTGCCCACCTGGCCCTGAGCCGGGCCCGCAAGCTGATCTTCCTGGTCGGCTCTGCCGATACCCCCCGCAGCCTCCGCAATCCCTGGACCGTGGCCGAACGCGCCGTGATGATCCAGGCCGCCCTCGATGGCCACACCGACCGCCTGCTGATCCGCCCGCTGCGCGACCACCTGTACAACGAAGCGCAATGGATCGCCAACGTGCAGCGCCAGGTGGCCGAAGCCCTGCGCAACGACGGCGCCGCCGCCGATGCCAAGGTCGGCCTGATCGGCATGGACAAGGATGCCTCCAGCTACTACCTGAGGGAGTTCCCGCAATGGCCGCTGGTGGACGTGCAGCACACCGCCACCCTGTCGGCCACCGAGCTGCGGCGCTACCTGTTCGAAGCCGGCGACGTCGACTTCCACGGCGCGCTGCTGATGCTGCGTGGCAATGTGCCGGCGCCGGTGTACGACATGCTCGAAGCGTTCCGCAAAAGCGCGCCTGCGTATGCCCAGCTGGTGGCCGAGTACCGCTTCATCGAACAGTACAAGGCCGCCTGGAAGGATGCGCCCTACGCGCCCACCTTCGTCACCACCGATGCGGTGGTAGTGCATTCGGGCCACGTGCTGCTGGTACGGCGCCGTTCGGAGCCCGGCAAGGGCCTGTGGGCGCTGCCCGGCGGTTTCGTTGGCCAGGAGCAGAGCCTGCTGGACAGTTGCCTGCGCGAACTGCGCGAGGAAACCCGTCTGAAGATTCCGCTGCCGGTGCTGAAGGGTTCGCTGAAGGGCCAGCAGGTATTCGACCACCCCGACCGCAGCCAGCGCGGCCGCACCATCACCCACGGGTTCCACTTCGAATTCCCGGCCGGTGACCTGCCGCCGGTGCGCGGTGGCGACGACGCCGACAAGGCGCGCTGGATACCGGTGAGTGAGGCGTTGGACATGGGCCCGCAGCTGTTCGAGGACCACCTGCACATCCTGGAGTATTTCCTCGGCCGCGGCTGACCTGCCCGGCTCTCCCCACTGGCGGATAGACCGCTGGTGTCACTCGACGCGAAGGAGCTTCCGTCATGCACTACCTCGATAATCTTCTCCTCAACACCGACAGCTACAAGGCCAGCCATTGGCTGCAGTACCCGCCGGGTACCGATGCCACGTTCTTCTACGTCGAATCACGTGGCGGCCTGCACGATCGCACGGTGTTCTTCGGCCTGCAGGCGATCCTCAAGGACGCGCTGGCACGGCCGGTCACCCACGCTGACATCGACGACGCTGCTGCGGTATTCGCCGCCCATGGCGAGCCGTTCAACGAAGCCGGCTGGCGCGATATCGTCGACCGGCTCGGGGGCAACCTGCCAGTGCGCATCCGTGCCGTGCCCGAGGGCAGCGTGGTACCCACCCACCAGGCACTGATGACGATCGAGTCGACCGACCCGGCTGCATTCTGGGTGCCGTCGTACCTGGAAACGCTGCTGCTGCGCGTGTGGTACCCGGTCACCGTGGCCACCATCAGCTGGCATGCACGGCAGACCATTGCTGCGTTCCTGCAGCAGACCAGCGACGATCCGCAGGGGCAGCTGCCGTTCAAGCTGCACGACTTCGGCGCGCGCGGTGTATCGAGCCTGGAATCGGCCGCGCTCGGTGGTGCCTCACACCTGGTCAACTTCCTCGGCACCGACACCGTCTCGGCCCTCTGCCTGGCCCGCGCGCACTATCACGCGCCGATGGCCGGTTATTCGATTCCCGCCGCCGAGCACAGCACCATCACCAGCTGGGGCCGCGAGCGCGAAGTGGACGCCTACCGCAACATGCTGCGCCAGTTCGGCAAGCCGGGCGCGATCGTGGCAGTGGTGTCGGACAGCTATGACATCTACCGCGCGATCAGTGAACACTGGGGCACGACGCTGCGTGATGAAGTGATCGCTTCGGGCGCCACCCTGGTCATCCGCCCCGACTCGGGTGACCCGGTGGACGTGGTGGCCGAAAGCCTGCGCCGGCTGGATGAAGCATTCGGCCACACCCTCAACGGCAAGGGCTACCGCGTACTCAACCACGTGCGGGTGATCCAGGGCGATGGCATCAACCCGGATACGATCCGCGCCATCCTGCAGCGCATCACCGAAGACGGCTACGCCGCCGACAACGTGGCCTTCGGCATGGGCGGCGCGCTGTTGCAGCGGCTGGACCGCGACACCCAGAAGTTCGCGCTGAAGTGCTCGGCAGCACGGGTCGAGGGTGAGTGGATCGACGTCTACAAGGACCCGGTCACCGATGCCGGCAAGACCAGCAAGCGTGGCCGCATGCGCCTGCTGCGGCGCCTGGATGACGGCAGCCTGCACACGGTGGCGTTGCCGTGTGATGGCGATGAGACGCTGCCGGACGGCTTCGAGGATGCGATGGTGACCGTGTGGGAGAACGGGCGCCTGCTGCACGACCAGCGCTTGGATGAGATCCGCGCGCGGGCTGCGGCGGGGCGTTGAGGCGCATCCCGACCGGGGTCGGATCCCGTTGCAGCGCAAAGGGCTCCGACCCCGGTGCCCCTTGACCCACGCCGGCAACGCGTCCACCGTGGGCACGCCGAAGGTATCCCTGCCGTGGCTGGATGGCGGCAGGGAGTTAAACGGGAATCCGGTGAAGGCGCTTCGTGCGCCCATTCCGGAGCTGCCCCGCAGCGGTGAATGGAAACGAATCCTGCCAACAGCACTGGGCTCGCGCCTGGGAAGCGGCAGGGAGTAGGTGGGCTGCGGCCCGTGTCCATCAGCCCGAATACCGGCCCCGGCCGGGGGACACGACCGTCCCCTGATTCGACCTGGACTCTCCGCGGGGAGGGTGCCGGGGCCATCGCCAGCCTGCACGTACAGGCGGCGTGGCCGCGCGCGTCCTGTTCACGGTAACCGGCCAGACCGCTCCCACGCCCTGACGCACGCCACGATGACCGAGTTCCAACGCCCCACCCTGACCCTGCCCGCCGATGGCAAGCGCCTGCTGCTGCATTCGTGCTGCGCGCCGTGCTCGGGCGAAGTGATGGAGGCGATCACCGCTTCCGGGATCGACTACGCGATCTTCTTCTACAACCCCAACATCCATCCGGTGAAGGAGTACGAGCTGCGCAAGCAGGAGAACATCCGCTTCGCCGAGCAGCACGGCATTCCGTTCATCGACTGCGACTACGACACCGACAACTGGTTCAGCCGTGCGCGTGGCATGGAGAACGAGCCCGAGCGCGGCATCCGCTGCACGATGTGCTTCGACATGCGTTTCGAGCGCACCGCGCTGTACGCGCATGAACACGGCTACGACACCATCAGTTCGTCGCTGGGCATCTCGCGCTGGAAGAACATGGCGCAGATCAACGACTGCGGCATCCGCGCGGCGTCGCGCTATGAAGGCCTGCAGTACTGGGACTACAACTGGCGCAAGGGCGGCGGTGCCAGCCGCATGATCGAGATCAGCAAGCGCGAGCAGTTCTACCAGCAGGAGTACTGCGGCTGCGTGTACTCGCTGCGCGATGCCAACCGCCATCGCCGTGAGAACGGCCGCGAGCGGATCAGGATCGGCCTGCTGTACTACGGGCAGGACGCTGAGACGCCGCAGAGCGATTGACGTGCAGGCATGGGGCGGCCACGCTGGTCGCCCCTTCTGTTGTACCGGAACTGCCATGACCGCCCTGCCCGCCGATGTCGCCCTGCTGGTGATCGACCTGCAGCCGGACTTCATGCCCGGCGGTGCGCTGGCCTGCGACCAGGGCGATGCGCTGGTCGCACCGATTGCCGACCTGCTGGCACAGCGTCGCTACCGCACCGTGGTGGCGACCCAGGACTGGCACCCGGCCGACCATGCCTCGTTCGCCAGCCAACACCCCGGCCAGCGCCCGTTCGAAACCATCCTGCTGCACGCGCAGCCGCAGACCCTGTGGCCGGACCACTGCGTGCAGGGCAGCGCGGGTGCCGACCTGCACCCGGGCGTGGACTGGACCGTGGCCGACCTGATCCTGCGCAAGGGCACCCGCCAACAGGTGGATTCGTACAGCGCCTTCCGCGAGAACCACGGCCCTGATGGCGAGCGCCCGGCCACCGGCCTGGCCGGCTGGCTGCATGAGCGCCGCATCCGCGAAGTGCATGTGTGCGGCCTGGCCCGCGACTACTGCGTGCTGTGGAGCGCGCAGGATGCGGTGAAGTCCGGCTTCCGGGTGAAGTTCCTGTGGGAGCTGACCCGGCCGGTGACCGAAGCCAACGACGCGATGGTGCGCGAAGCGCTGGGCAAGGCAGGGATCGCGATCGCCTGAGGCGTGACCGCCGGGCATGGCCCGGCGCTACCGCGCACATCGCTTATGCCGCTTGCGCGCTCCTGCCCACAACAACACAATCGATTCATCCAGCCCCCTAACTGCGCCCCCCTACAGATCGCGGGACGGCCGAACCGGGGGCTTTTCATTGGATGAAATCAGGATTCGGTAGTGCCGG
>NZ_KV791359.1:0-67803 GCF_001807895.1 Stenotrophomonas sp. HMSC10F07 | reverse complement strand
GTCCAAGTCTCGGGGGTCACTTCAAGGACGGGTTCACGGCGTGTTCTGCCAACCCACGCCGCCCCGCCCAACACGCAGAAACCCAGAGCCGATTTGGCTTTGGCCCTTGGCTTTGGCTTTGGCCTCTGCGGGTGCAGGGCGAAGCCCTGCAAAGAAAAAGGCCGCCTTTCGGCGGCCTCACTTTTCTTTACTTCAGCTTGATCTCGCGCAGGCGCTCCTCGAGGAAGCCGTGGGCGGTGATCGGCTCCGGGTACCGGCTCGGGTTCTCCGGGGTGATGCACGAGGGCAGCACGTCGATCAGGAAGTCCGGGTTCGGGTGCAGGAAGAACGGCACCGAGTAGCGCGGCTGGCGCGCCAGCTCGCCCGGAGGATTGACCACGCGGTGGATGGTCGACGGATAAACATGGTTGGTCAGGCGCTGCAGCATGTCGCCGATGTTGACCACGATCGTGTCCGCGTCCGAGGTGAACGGCACCCACTCGCCGTCGTGCGACTGCACTTCCAGGCCCGCGGCACTGGCACCCACCAGCAGGGTGATGAAGTTGATGTCGCCATGAGCACCGGCACGAACGTTCGGGATGTCGTCGGTGGTGATCGGCGGGTAGTGGATCGGGCGCAGGATCGAATTGCCGAAGTTGGTCTTGTCGGCGAAGAAATTCTCCGGCAGGCCGATGTGCAGGGCGAGCGCCGACAGCACGCGCGACCCCAGGTTGTCCAGCGCCTGGTACAGGCCGTACCCCCGCTCGCGGAAGCCCTCGACTTCGGTCGGCCACAGGTTCGGCGCCATCACGTCACGGTACTTGGAGTCGTCGGCGATCTCGCGGCCGATGTGCCAGAACTCCTTCAGGTCGAAGTGCTTGGAGCCCTTGGCGGTCTCCACGCCGAAGGGGGTATAGCCACGGGCGCCGCCGCTGCCAGGCACGTGGTACTTGCGCTTGACCTCTTCCGGCAGGGCGAAGAAGGCCTTGAAGGCATCGTAGGCCGCGTCGATGTCGGCCTGCGGGATGCCGTGGTTGCGGATGCCCGCGAATCCCCATTGGCGATAGGCCGCGCCCAGCTCGGCCACGAAGGCCTCGCGGTCGCTGTCGAAACGGGTGATGTCGAGGGTGGGGATCTGGCTCACAGCGGTTCCTGGCTTGTCATTGGGTCTGGGGGGCCAGCGCATTCATGGCCCGCCTGAACATTGTGACAGATCGCCCGGGGGACGCCACTCGATACGAAGAAACAAACCGATACAATGCGCGACCCGCGCGCGGATTAACGCTTCCGTCACGTTGGGCCCGCCCCTTTGCCCGCTCCCTGAATCCGCCCCGCCATGTCCGCAGCCGACCCTGCCGCACCCGCCCTTGAAGGTTCCACCCGGCGTTGGCGCCGGCTGGCCTGGTGGTCGCTGTTCGTCGCCGGCAATGCGGCCCTGGCTGCGGCGATCGCACTGGGCAACGTGCCGCTGCGGGACAATCCAGGCGGCAGCGCGGGCCTGGCCTACCTCGCCATCGCCCTGCCCGGCCACCTGCTCGCGTTCGGTGCGCTGGCCGGCCTGCTGCCGTTGCTGCTGGGGCTGTGGCCACGCACTGCCCGTACGCTGAGCATCAGCGCCGTTCTCCTGCAGGGCCTGTGGCTGTGCCTGCTGCTGGTCGACGCCAAGGTGTTCACCCTGTACCGCTTCCACCTCAACGCCATGGTCGTGAACATGGTGTTCGGCGGCGCCCTGCAGGACCAGGTCGCCCTGTCCTGGAAGACCTGGCTGCAGGTCGCGCTGCTGGTCGCCGCGGTCTTCGCCGCCGAAGGCCTGCTGGCCTGGGCGTGCTGGAAGCTGTTGCCGGCAGCGCCGCGCCGGCGACGGGTGCTGCAGGCGTGGGCAGCGGTCGCGCTTCTGATGGCCGGCGGCCAGGTCGCCACCGCCTACTACGACGCCCGTGGCGACCGCGATGTGATCGCGCAGTGGAACTACCTGCCGTGGGCGCAACCGATCACCGCCAAGAGCTTCATGCGGCGCCTGGGCGTGGTCAGCCAGCAGCAGGCCGGCCTGCCCGACCCGCGCCATGCGCAGCTGCAGTACCCACTGCACCCGCTGCGCTGCCAGAACCCGCATCGCCCCAATGTGCTGATGGTGGTGCTGGAATCGCTGCGCCAGGACGTGCTGACACCGCAGCTGATGCCCAACACGTCGGCGCTGGCGCAGGACGCGCGCGTGTTCGACCAGCACTTCAGCACCGGCAATGCCACCCGCTACGGCCTGTTCGGGCTGCTGTACGGCCTGCCCGGTGGCTACTGGCCAAGCATGCTCGACGAGCAGCGCGGCTCGCAGCTGTTCCAGGTGCTGGGCCAGCAGGGCTACGACCTGCACCTGTACGGCAGTGCGCCGTTGTACAGCCCGGAATTCGATCGCACGGCTTTCGCCGATGTGCGCGACCAGCTGCACCAGGGCCCATCGGCACTGAAGTCCGACGGCCGCGACCGCGCGATCATCAGTGCACTGCAGCAGGACATCCGCGCCAGCCAGGCGGCGCAGCGCCCGTGGTTCGGCTTCGTGTTCCTCGACTCCACCCACGCGCCCTACCACATGCCCGATGGTTACCCGCCCGTGGCGACGCCGATGGCTGCGGACATCGACTTCCTCAAATTCGGCCCGGAGCATGACCCGACGCCGGAACTCAACCGCTACCGCACCGCCGTGCACTACGCAGACAGCCTGATCGGCTCGCTGCTGGACGACCTTCGCGCACAGGGCCTGGCCGAAGACACCATCGTGCTGGTCACCGGCGACCATGCCGAAGAGTTCAACGACCTCAAGCTGAACTATTGGGGCCACAACGGCAACTTCTCCGACTACCAGCTGCAGGTCCCGTTCGTGCTGCATTGGCCGGGCATGGCCGCTGGCCGCGACGCCCGCACCAGCTCGCACGAAGACTGGGTACCGACACTGATGCGCCACGCGCTGGGTTGCGAGAACGCACTGACCGATTACAGCACCGGCCAGGACCTGCTGGCCGAACCGCAGGGCCCGCGTGCGCTGGTGGTCGAAAGCTGGTCGCAGCGCGCGGTGCGCCATGGCGATGCCATCTACGTGTTCGACAAGTTCGGCAACGCCACCGCTCTGGACCTGCGCTACCGGCCGCTGTCACAGCAGGCGCCCGACGCGGCCGCCGTACGCACTGCATGGGAAGCGCTGACCCGCTTCCGCAACCGCTGACCCTCAAGGATCGATCCTGCATGAACCGTCCGCTGCGCATCCTGCACACCGAAGCCGCCAAGGGAATGGGTGGGCAGGAGATCTACATCTTCCGCCACATGCAGGTGATGCGCGCGCGTGGCCATGAGGTGGCGCTGCTGTGCCAGCCCGAAGCGCGACTGGCCAAGCTGGCACGCGACGACGGTTTCACCGTGCACACCCTGCGCATGGGCGGCCTGCTGCGCCTGCTGCGCGGCATCTGGTCGGTCTCGCGCCTGGTGCGCCGCGAACGCTATGACGTGGTCAACACCACCAGCCGCCGTGACGCGCTGATCGCCGCCGCCGGCGCACGCCTGGGCGGCACGCCGCTGGTGGTGCGCTCGCGCCACCTGATGAGCCCGGTCAACTCGCTGCTGACCTATACCGGCCTGCCGCACCGGGTGCTGACCGTCAGCAGCTTCGTCAAGCAGTTGCTGGCCGAGCGCGGCATTCCGGCCGAACACATCGGTATCGTGCCGCCCATCGCGGTCCCGCCGCGCTGGAGCGAGATCCGCAAGGACGACCCCTGGCAATGCCTGCAGGAGGTACGCGCGGAAGTGCGCGCCGAGCTCGGCTTCGGCGAACAGGACGTCGTGGTCGGTTGCGTGGCGGTGCTGCGCGAACCCAAGGGCCACGCCGACCTGCTGCAGGCGATGGTGCCGCTGTGCAAGACGCACCCGAACCTGCACCTGGTGGTGGTCGGCGATGGCCAGCCGGTCATGGATCGACTGCAGGCGCTGCGCGACGAGCACGGGCTGCAGCAGCAGGTCCACCTGCTCGGCTATCGTGACGGCGCGTGCCGGCTGATGGCCGGCTTCGACATCTTCGCGCTGGCTTCGCACAAGGAAGCGGCCGGTACCGTGTTCCTGGAGGCCGCCTATGTCGGGGTGCCGATCGTGGCCACGCGCGTGGGTGGCGTGCCGGAAATGGTGGTCGATGGCAGCAATGCCATCCTCACCCGATTGGGCGACAATGCAGCCCTGACAGGCGCCCTGCGCCTGCTGGTGGACGATCCGGAACGGCGGCGGCAGATGGGCCGCGCCGGCTGGGACTGGATGCACGGCGCGCACCGGTTCACCCCCGACGGCCACGGTGAGACCACCGAATACTATTACCGCCAGTGGCTGAAGGAGCTGGGACATGGCTGATGCCCGAACCGTACCGGTGCTGATGCACCACCACGTCAGTCCGTCGCCGGGCATGATCACCGTGTCACCGGAGAATTTCGAAAGCCAGATCGCCTGGTTGGCCGGCAACGGCTGGACCTCGCTGACACTGGACCAGTACGCCGGTTTCCTGGCCGGCAAGCCGGTGCCGCGCAAGTCGATCGTGATCACCTTCGACGATGGCTACCTGGACAACTGGGTGTATGCGCACCCGATCCTGCAGAAGTACGGCATGCACGCAGTGGTGTTCGTGGTCACCGGCTGGATGGGCGAAGGCCCGGAGCGGCCCCATGCGGGGCTTGCCGGGGCAGTGCTGCCTGCCACGCCGGACCACCGCAGCTGCGAAGCGGCGATCTACGAGCAGAACCGCAGCGACGACGTGATGATGCGCTGGAGCGAAGCGCGCGCGGCCATCGCCGCCGGCACCTTCGAAGTGCATTGCCACACCCATACCCACACCCGCTGGCTGCGCCGCGACGACCTGGACCGCGCACAGCGCCGTGCGGGCCTGAGCCACGATCTGGCAGTCTCGCGCGAAGTCCTGCGGGACAAGCTCGGCGAGGTGTCCGATACGCTGTGCTGGCCTTACGGCGATTTCGACCAGGACCACATCGAGGTGGCGCGCGAGCACGGCTTCCGCTACCTGCACACCACCCACCCGTTCGGCCGTAATGTGGTCGGCGGCGATCCGGAACGCATCTACCGCTTCGCGATCCGCAACCGCCCGGCGAGCTGGTTGCGCAAGCGCATCGCCCAGAGCTACACCCCCCTGATCGCGCCGCTGTTCAATGGCTTCAAGGCGCGGCAGAAGAAGATGGTGCCGGGGCCGTGAGCCTCGCGCAGCCCTGCCGCGTGAACGAAAAACGCCCCGGCATTGCGGGGCGTTTCTGTTTGGGCGAATGCGCAGCTGCCTCAGGCGGCGGCTTCACGGACCGCCGCGGACAGGCGGTCCAGCGTGTCCTGCATCAGCGTTGCATCATCGGCCTCGACCGTGACACGCACCACCGGCTCGGTACCGGACGGGCGCAGGAACGCACGGCCACGGCCGGCCACCGACTGCTGCGCGTCGGCCAGCGCGGCCTGCACGCTGTCGGCCTGCACCGTTGCCTTGGCCGAGACATTGCCCAGCCGCACGTTGACCGTCTTCTGCGGCACCCGCACCAGTCCCTTCAATGCCTGGCGCAGGGTCTGCCCGCTGTTGCGCAACGCCACCAGCACCTGCAGCGCACTGACGATGCCGTCACCGGTGGTGGCCCGATCCAGGCACAGCAGGTGGCCGGAGGCTTCGCCGCCGAGCACCCCACCGCCTTCGATCAGCGCCTGGTGCACATAGCGATCACCGACGTTGCTGCGCACGAACGGAATCTGCAGATCGGCGAAGGCCTTCTCCACGCCGTAGTTGCTCATCAGCGTGCCGACCACCGGGCCGCGCAGGCGGCCTTCGGCTTTCCATGCGCGGGCCAGGATGTAAAGCAGGTCATCGCCGTCGACCGGGTTGCCCTGGTCGTCGGCCATCAGCACGCGGTCGCCGTCGCCGTCGAAGGCAATGCCGAGATCAGCGCGGGTTTCGCGGACCTTGGCCGCGAGATTGTCGATATGGGTGGAGCCCACGCCGGCGTTGATGTTGACGCCGTTGGGCTCGGCGCCAATGCCGATCACCTCGGCACCCAACTCGCGGAACAGCAGCGGTGCGATCTGGTAGGTGGCGCCGTGCGCGCAGTCCAGCACCAGGCGTACGCCACGCAGGTCGAACGCGCGCGGCACGCTGGCCTTGCAGAACTCGATGTAGCGGCCGACCGCCTCGCGGCCACGCGATGCCTTGCCCAGCTTCTCCGATTCGGCGGTGGTGAACGGAACGTCCAGCGCCGCTTCGAGGGCGAGCTCGGTGGCATCGTCGAGCTTCTCGCCCTGGGCGGAGAAGAACTTGATGCCGTTGTCGTAGTGCGGGTTGTGCGAGGCACTGATGACGATGCCGGCATCCACGCCCAGCGTACGGGTCAGGAACGCCACCGCCGGAGTCGGCATCGGCCCCAGCAGCTGCACGTCGGCACCGGCGGCCACCAGGCCGGCTTCCAGTGCCGCTTCGAACATGTAACCGGAGATGCGGGTGTCCTTGCCGATCACCACGATCGGCCGGCGCCCGTCCTGGCCGCGCTGGGCGACCAGTACACGGCCCAGGGCGTTGCCCAGGCGCAGCACGAAGTCGGCCGAGATCACGCCCTGGCCCACCCGGCCACGGATGCCATCAGTACCGAAGTACTTGCGGCCTCCCATCAAGCCACCTCCGGCGCCGGCTGACGGCCCAGCATCGCCAGCAGGTCGGACAGGCGGTCACGCAGCTCGCGGCGGTCGCAGATCTGGTCGATGGCACCGTGCTCCAGCAGGAACTCCGAGCGCTGGAAGCCTTCCGGCAGCTTCTCGCGCACGGTCTGCTCGATCACGCGCGGGCCGGCGAAGCCGATCAGCGCCTGCGGTTCGGCGATGTTGATGTCGCCCAGCATCGCAAAGGAGGCCGAGACACCACCGGTGGTCGGATGGGTCAGCACCGAGATGTACGGCAGCCCGGCTTCACGCAGCTTGCCCAGCGCGGCCGAGGTCTTGGCCATCTGCATCAGCGAGAACAGGCCTTCCTGCATGCGGGCGCCACCGCTCTGCGAGAAGCACACGTAGGGCGCACCGATCTCGACCGCGGTTTCTGCGGCCAGTGCGAAACGCTCGCCGACCACCGAGCCCATCGAGCCGCCCATGAAGGCGAAGTCGAAGGACGATGCCACCAGCGCACGGCCCTTGAGCAGGCCGCGCATGGCGATCAGCGCGTCGTACTCGCCGGTGTTCTTCTGCGCGATCTTGATGCGCTCGCTGTACTTTTTCTGGTCCTTGAACTTGAGCAGGTCGGTCGGCCCCAGGCGCGCACCGATCTCGGTGGTGCTGTCGGCGTCGAACAGGGCGGCCAGGCGCGCGCGCGCGCGGATCGCCATGTGATGGCCGCACTTCGGGCAGACTTCCAGGTTCTCTTCCAGTTCCGGACGGTACAACGCGCTGCCGCAGTTGCTGCACTTTTCCCACAGGCCCTCGGGGACACTGCGCTTCTTGCTGGGGGTGTTGTCGGTGCGGATGCCGGACGGCATCAACTTGCTGAGCCAACTCATGCGGGAGGACACTTCCGTTCAGGGCGGCCCAGGGGCCGCAAAGGCGGACAGTCTAGCTCCGCTTTCCCCGCCCGTGCACCCCCTTTCCAGCCGCGGGGCAGCCGGAAAAAACCATGCTGGGACGTACGTTTAGGTGCTGGGCGGTACCCGCCGCTGGCCGGCAGCCCTTGCACGCGAGCCATCAGGAGGATGCCGGCCAGCGGCCGGCAGTCCTGTTACGCGTCCAGCGCCTGCCGCAGCGGGGCGAGGAAGGCCCGGGCGCGCTGCACCGCGTCTTCCGCCGAGCCCGCTTCTGCCAGCGCCGCCACCAGCGCGCTTCCGACCACCACGCCATCGGCCTGGCGGGCCATGGCCGCGGCACTGGCGGCATCCTTGATACCGAAGCCCGCCACTACCGGCACCGATGCGCGCGCGCGCAACGCCTGCAGTCGGGTACTGGCGGCATCGCTGTCCAGGCGCTCGGACGCGCCGGTGACACCGGCAAAGCTGACGTAGTAGAGATAGCCACGGGCCAGCGCCAGCAGCTTGTCGGCTCGCGCCTCGCTGGTGGTCGGCGACGCCAGCAGGACCAGCGCAAGGCCGGCTGCGTCGAACGCCTGCTGGGCGTCGCCCGCTTCTTCCGGCGGCAGATCGACCAGCAGCACGCCGTCCACGCCGGCGTCGACGGCGGCCTTGGCGAAGGCCGCGTAGCCATGGATCTCCACCGGGTTGAGGTAGCCCATCAGCACCACGGGGGTCTGCGCATCGCGTTCGCGGAACTGCGCCACGGCCTGCAGGACGTAGCGGCTGCCGGCGCCGCGCGCCAGCGCGCGCTCGGAGCTGCGCTGGATGGTCGGGCCATCGGCCATCGGGTCGGAAAACGGCACGCCCAGTTCGATCACGTCGGCGCCGGCCTCGACCAGTGCGTGCATGACCGGCACGGTCGCCTCCAGCGAGGGATCACCGGCGGTGACGAAGGGAATCAGCGCCTTGCGCTGCTGTTCGCGCAGACGCAGGAAACAGGCATCGAGTCGGGATACGGGCATTTCAGGCACATCCTTCAATCAGTTCAATCGCATCGCTGGTTCCCCAGTACATCCGGGTGACCTTCCCTTCAAACAGTTCCAGGCGGATACCCAGGTCCGAACCCGGGTCCTGCCAGGTGAGGTACTCGCCCTGGTCACCGTCGTAGGCATGCGGGCTGGATACCGGCGGCTTCGGGAACTGCGCCATGGCCTGGGCACGGGTCATGCCGATGCGCAGGCCGAATGGACCGGGCTGTTCAACCGGCAGCTCCGGGTCGTCGCCCGGCTTCAGATCAAAACGGACCACGCGGTCGTCGTCGGTCATCATCGACACGCCCGGCGGCAACCCCCTGCCGTCGTAGTACTCGCAGTCGCCTTCGAAGAACTCTTTCGCGCCCTGCGCCTTCCAGGGCCCCAGTGACTTCAGGTCCCCCATGTGCTGGCCGACCAGCACTTCGCCGGCATGGTCCAGTGCCACCGAGGCGACGGCGGGGGCGTTGTCGCCGTTGCTCTCTTCCGCAGACGGCGGATCGACGATCGGCGTACGCGCCATCGGGTCGAGGTCATCGTTGGCGGCCGGCTGCTGTGCGGGCTGAGCGGTGGCTTTGGCAGCCGGCGCAAGCACTGGCGGTTCCGGCGGCTGGCACGCGGCCAGGCCCAGCACCAGCAGAAGCACCCCGCTGTTCCGCAGCAGCGCGCTCACAGCACCAGCCCTTCGCGCGCGGCGATGGTGTGCACGTCCTTGTCGCCACGGCCGGACAGGTTGCACAGCACGATCTGGTCACGCGGACGCTCACGCGCCAGCTTGATCGCCTGTGCCAGTGCGTGGCTGGACTCCAGTGCCGGCAGGATACCCTCGGTATGCGCCAGCAGGTGGAAGGCCTGCAGCGCTTCTTCATCGGTGATGCCGAGGTAGCGCGCACGGCCGGTATCGGCCAGGAAAGCATGCTCCGGGCCGACGCCCGGATAGTCCAGGCCGGCCGACACCGAGTGGGTCTCGATGATCTGGCCGTCGTCGTCGCACAGCACATAGGTGCGGTTGCCATGCAGCACGCCCGGTCGACCGGCGGCGATCGATGCGGCGTGGCGGCCGGTGCCGATGCCGTCGCCGGCGGCTTCGGCGCCGACGATCTCGACCTGGCGATCGTTGAGGAAGGCGTGGAACAGGCCGATGGCGTTGCTGCCGCCGCCGACGCATGCGGTGATCGCATCGGGCAGGCGGCCATACTCGGCCAGCATCTGCTCGCGCGCCTCGCGGCCAACGATGGCATTGAAGTCACGGACCATGCGCGGATACGGATCCGGGCCGGCCACGGTGCCGATGATGTAGAAGGTGTCCTGCACGTTGGTCACCCAGTCGCGCATCGCTTCGTTGAGCGCGTCCTTCAGGGTGGCCGAGCCGGAGGTGACCGGCACCACCGTCGCGCCCAGCAGCTTCATGCGGTAGACGTTGATCTTCTGCCGCTCGATGTCGGTGGCGCCCATGTACACCACGCATTCCAGGCCCAGGCGGGCGGCAACGGTGGCACTGGCAACACCGTGCTGGCCGGCACCGGTCTCGGCGATGATGCGCTTCTTGCCCATCCGCGCGGCCAGCAGCGCCTGGCCGATGGTGTTGTTGATCTTGTGCGCGCCGGTGTGGTTCAGGTCTTCACGCTTGAGCAGGATCTGCGCGCCGCCGACATGGTCGCTCAGGCGCTGGGCGTGGTAGATCGGGCTCGGCCGGCCCACGTAATGGGCCAGGTCGCGGTCGTAGGCAGCCTGGAATGCCGGGTCCTGACGGGCCTGGTCATAGGCCTGGGCCAGTTCCTGCAGCGGACCCACCAGGGTTTCGGCAACAAAGCTGCCGCCGTAGCGGCCGAAATGGCCCTGGGCGTCCGGGAAGGCGTGGTAGTCGGCAATGGGGGAGGCAGACATGGAAGCGACCGCTGGTTCGAGACAGGTGGATACTCTAGCGCACGGGTCTTGACCGGAAAATGGATATTATCTGGCGCATATCGTCAGGAAATCTCACATGAGCCGTTCCCTGCTGCCGCCGCTCAATGCGCTGCGTGCGTTCGAGGCCACCGCCCGTCTCGGCGGCGTTGGCCGCGCCGCACACGACCTGCATGTCACCCACGGTGCGGTCAGCCGCCAGCTGAAGCTGCTGGAAGACCATCTCGGCCTGGCGCTGTTCCAGCGTGCCGGTCGCGGCCTGCGCCTGACCGCTGCGGGCACGCGGCTGCAGGCAGCGTGCAGCGAGGCCTTCGGCGGCATCGAAGACTGCGTGCGCGAACTGCGGCGGCCGGCGGCGGCCCCGGCGCTGGTACTGGGCTGTAGCGGCAGCGTGCTGGCGCGCTGGATGATCCCGCGCCTGCCTGCGCTGCAGGCCGCCCTGCCCGGCGTGCGCCTGCAATGGTCAGCGCTGGATGGCAGCTTCACCGAGGCACAGGCGGCACTGGATGCGGTATTGCTGCTGGCGCAGGGGCCGTGGCCCCGCGGCTGGCAGGTGCGTGAGCTGGCCCCGGAACGGGTCGGCGTGGTGGTGGCCCCCTCGCATCCGGCCGCGCAGCGCCTGCGGCATGTACCGCCCTCGGCGCTGCTGCAGGAAACGCTGCTGCACACCAGCTCACGGCCGCAGGCGTGGCCGGCGTGGGCGCAGGCGCACGCTCTGGACCCCGCGAAGCTGCAGCTGGGTTCGGCCTTCGAGCATCTGTACTACCTGCTGGAGGCAGCGGTGGCCGGGCTGGGCCCGGCGATCGCACCCGAGCCACTGGTGGCCGAGGACCTGGCCGCCGGGCGACTGGTCGCGCCGTGGGGGTTTGCCGCCACCGGTGGTTTCTGGGTGCTGGCGCGACCGGACGGACCACCTGATGCGCGCGTGGATGCGCTCGCCGACTGGCTGGGCCAGCAACTCCGCTGACAACAAAAAGGGGACGGAGGGAATTAAGTCGTTTGTGCCACTTGCGACTTAATTCCCTCCGTCCCCTTTTTTCAGCTGGCGGTCGGTGTGGCCAGGCGCTGCTGCAGGTCTTCGCGCAGGCGCGACAGCTCGACTTCGGCCTGCTGCCGCTGCTGCATCCCTTCGCGATGGATGCTGCGCACTTCTTCCACCGTGGCGATCAGCTGGTCGTGCACATGGCGCAGCGTGGCCACGTCGATCACGCCGCGCTGGTTGCTGCGCGCGGTATCCACCGAGGCCTGGCGCAGCAGGTCGGCATTGCGACGCATCAGTTCGTTGGTGGCGTCATCGATGGCCGTGGACAGTTCGACCGCAGCCTTCTGTTCGCCCAGCGAGAGCTGGATGGCGAACTGGCGCTTCCACGACGGAATGGTGATGTCGCGGACGGTGTTGAACTTCTCGATCAGCTGCAGTGCGTTGGCCTGGATCAGGCGGATCATCGGCAGCGACTGGTCGGCGGCGTGCTGCATCAGCTGCAGGTCGGACACGCGCTTCTCGATCAACCGGATCGCATTGTCGATCTCGCCCTGGCGGATGCGCTGCTGGGGGTCCTCACTCCCCTGCCCGGCCAGCTGTTCGGCCTGCAGTTCGGCCAGCCGCTGCTTGCCCGCTGCCGCATACAGTCCGAGCGCACGACGTTCTTCGCGGACGATATCGTGCATGCGGTCGAACTCCCCCACGCGCTTTCCCATCAACGCCTGCTGCACGCCGACGTCGGCCAGCAGCTGTTCGATCTGCGCATTGGTGTCGCTGAACTTCTGCACCAGCTCGCCCTTGGAGGCGCGCATGCGATCAATCAGGCCACCGATCACCGGCACCTTCGATCGCTGCGTGAAGCCATCCAGCTTCAGGCTGCGCGCGATGCGCACCACTTCGCCCAGCTTCTCGCCACTGGCATCCAGGTCACGATTGCGCACCTGGTCCAGCAACTGGCTGGAGAACGCTGCGGTGCGCGTGGCCGCTTCGCGGCCGAACACCTGCAGGTTGCCCGGGCGCAGATCGTCCAGTTCCAGACGGATCTCGGCGATGCGCGGCAGGTCCTCGCGTACCAGTCCCAGCGCCTGCAGCGCACCTTCATCGAGCGCAGTGGCGGTGGTCGTGCCGGGTACGAGGGCACCGGGGGTCTGGCTGTCCTGGGTCATCGGGCAGTCTCCTTGCAGTTGGGTAAGCGGCAGCGGCGGCCGGCTTAAGGCAGTCTAGCCTGAGCCGCGGCCACCTCGTCATCGATCTGTGCGTGCAACGTGGCAGCCTTGCCAGCCAACGCAGCGCCCGCAGCGGCCTGGCCCGCCAGTACAGCCTGCCGCCAGGCCGGCAGCAGCACGTCATGGATGCGCGCGAAGCGTTGCAGCAGCATGTTGTCCTGGTCCTGCAGCAGCTGCCATTGACCGGCTTCCAGGCGGCGCAGCGAGGCCAGCCGGCGAAGATGGTCCAGCCGATGCGACAGCGCGGCCTGACCGGCGCAATCCAGCGTCGTCAGCCACGACGCAGCCAGTTCGGCCCAGCCGTCCAGCGCCGCGGCCGCCGCGGAATGCTCAACGATGGCCATGGCCCGCAGCTGCATGTGCTGCTGCAGGTGCTGGGCCTGCTCACGCGCCTGCAGGGCCAGTACGCCCAGCTGCGACTGCAGCGCGTGCCCTTCTGCTTCGCGAGCGACATCGCGCCCCAGCAGCCGTCCCCACCAGCCTTCCTGCTGCCGGATCTGCGCCGGGTTGCCGGCCTGCAGGGCCAGCGCGATGCGCGCAAGCGCAGCCACCAGGCGCTCGCCCGCATCCGGTGGCAACGGCGTTTCGCGCCGCGCCAGCGCCTGCAGCAACGGCGCACCATAGTCGGCCAGCGCAGCGACATCGACCGTATCCGGCAGCATCGGTGGCGGCAGTGGCACGCGCGTGGTCACGGCAGCGGCGGCGGCTTCGGCGTGGATGCCGGCATGCCATCGCCGTCTTCCGGTGGCAATGACTCGCCGTAGAAATGGCGCATCAGCGCCTCATCCAGCGCCCGCTCCTCCGGCGTCGCGGCGCGGCGCACGCGCGCGCGCTGAGCCACCACAGCGCTCGGCGTGCCCCGCTCGACCTGCTGTCGCGCCCAGCCGGCGAACGCGGCCAGGGTCTGCGACACCTGCACCTGCTGCGCCTGCGATGCCGCCAGCAACTCCACCAGCGGCGCCAGGCCCGCCTGCAGGTCTTCGGCCAGGGCCGTGGCCGGCACGCTGGGGGCTGCCACGACCGGCGCCGGCGCGGCGGCGGGACGCGCCTCTGAAAGGCGACGCAGGGCCTCCAGCAGCGCCGGCCACGGCGCCGGGTCCGCAACGGGGATCGCTTCCGGCGCGGGCGGTGGCAGCTGCAGCGCGGTGGCGATATCGGCCAGCTGCGCCACCACGCGCCCGCCGACATCGCTGTCGTCGGCACCCATGGCCTTGTTGCGCAGGAAGTCGCGCTTGATCTGCGCCCAGCGCTGCGCCTGCGTGTCATCCAGTACGCCGCGCAGTTCGGCCAGCTTCAACAGGTTCTCCTCGGCGCCGGTGGTCAGCAGCTGCGCCTCGCCCAGGTAGTGGTCGGAGATCAACTGCTGCAGTTCTTCCTCGTTCATCACCGGGGAGATCTTCTCGGCCAGCTTGTTCATGTTGCGGTAGCTGCCCTGCAGGCGGAACGGCGGCTCGGTGCGGTAGCGGTCGTCCTGTGCGGCGCTGGCGATGTACTGCTGGTTGACCCGGTAGACCACGTCGCGCACACGCAGCATGCGCTGCAGGGTGGCGGTGATCTCGTTGATCTCCGCGCTGCTGTAGGCGTGGCTGAGGCTGTTGGTCGAGACCTCCTTGCCCATCGCGCGGTCGACCAGCACATACAGGTCGGCCATGTCGCGCGTGGCCAGCGGCGCCAGCACCGGGTTGGAGGTCAGGCTGTTCTCGATGTAGCTGAGGGTGAAGGCGGCCTCCATGCCACCGAGCACGTCACCGAGGTTGTAGATGTCGGCACGGTTGGCCAGCATGTCCGGAATCTTGAACACCTCGCCGGACTCGGTGTACGGGTTGCCGGCCATCACCACGCAGAACTTCTTGCCGCGCATGTCGTAGGTGCGTGTGCGACCGCGCCACACACCCTCGATACGGCGGGTGCCATCGCACAGCGAGATGAACTTCTGCAGGAACTCGGGATGGGTGTGCTGGATGTCGTCCACATACAGCATGGTGTTGCTGCCCATTTCCAGCGCCAGGTTGAGCTTCTCCAGCTCCTGCCGCGAGGTCGCGTCCGGTGCCTGGGCCGGGTCCAGCGAGCGCACCTCGTGGCCCAGCGCCGGGCCGTTGATCTTCATGAAGACCAGGCCCAGCCGGTGCGCCACGTATTCCATCAGCGTGGTCTTGCCATAGCCCGGGGGCGAAATCATCATCAGCAGGCCCATCAGATCGCTGCGCTTGTTCTCGCCGACCGTGCCCATCTGCTTGGCCAGGTTGTCACCGATCACGCCCAGGTAGACATCGTTGATCAACTTGTTGCGTACGAACGAGGACAGCGGCCGCGCCCTGAACTCGGAAAGCCGCAGGGTCTCGCGCTCGCGACCGATGATGCCCTGGCGCAGCGCCTGGTAGGCATGGAACGCTGGCACGAAATGACGCAGGTGCTGCTGCAGGCGCGCCAGGAAATCATCCAGCGATACCACCAGCGTGCCATTGCTGATGCGTGCGTGTTCACCCAGCAGGCCATTGACCTCCGCCTGCAGTGCGGCATCGCTGGTACGGGTGCGCAACTGGCGCTGCACCAGCAGCAACGCGGCGGCTTCGTCGACATAGCCGGCATGCTGGGCATGCGCCGGCATCCGCGCCACTGCGCGCAGCCACTGCCCAGCCAATGACCAACGCGTAGCCAGTGGATCCTGGCCGCGCTGCAGGGCACGCTCGACCGCCTCACGCTGCCCCGCCTGCTCCAGCTGCTGGGCCAATGCCTCCAGCAGCGCCACCGCGTGGCGGCTGCTGCTGAACACCGGATCGCCCGCCGCCAGTTCTTCGCCCAGATAGGCGGATGCAGCCTGCGCGGCATCGGCATCGAACGGCAACACGTGGGACTGCGCATACGCCAGCAGCGCCTCGGCCATTTCTGTGCGCAACGCCAGACGCCCTTCGTCGGACCCCAGCAGGCGTGCCAGCGCCTCGGCGCCCACCTGCCGCGCCGGCCATTGCGCCACCGCTTCGCGCCGCTGCTCGGCGGCCCAGAACAGCAACGCCAGCGCACGCACCCGCGGTGCATGGCGCAGGCTGCCGGCCGCCTGCTGCAAAGGCAGTAGCGCACGCAGGATCAGTGCCGCATCGTGGTCATGGATGCCGCGCTCGTAGCCTTCGCGATAGCGTGGTGCGGCAAACGCACGCACGCGCTGATCCAGCGCTTCCGGGTTCGCGACGTCGTGCTGCAGCGCAGCCAGATCGAGGCCGTCGCGCCCCTCCTGCGCGGCCAGCAGCAGGCTGCCGGCCAGGTACTCGCCGCGATACAGCGTGGGCGATTCCGAGTCGAGGGTGACCGGCCAGAACGGCTTGAGTGCGTCCAGCTCCGGGTCGTGCAGGGTCTCCAGGAAGTCGGTGCCGGTCAGATGGATGGCCAACGTATCGCCACGCGGCAACAGGGTTAGGTCCAGTGCCTGCGTATTGACGCTGAAGCGATGGCGCGGGCCCAGCCGCACCACGTTGCCGCCGGCTTCGTACAGGTCACTGCGGTCGCGCAGCTGGCGCACTGCCTGGTCACGCACGCCCTTCAGCCGCGCCTCGATGTCGTCGGCCTTGACGTTGTCGTGCAGCGTGCGCAGGCGCTCGGCCAGCTCACGCAGCTTGAGGATCAGCGGATCGCCGGCAAAGAACGCGTTGAGCTCATCGGCGGTGGCGAAGCGCTCGGTGCGCCTGGCCAGGCCGTCGAGGATCCGATTGGCCGCATCCAGTACCGAACGCGCCTTGCGCTGGCGGTCATCCAGCAAGGCCTGCTTGTGCGTTTCGAAGGCCTCGACCAGCTCTTCGCGCTTGCTCAGGATGTCGCCGAGGAACTGCTCGTGTTCGCCAAACTGGCTCTCCAGTTCTTCCAGCTGGACCAGCAGGCGCGACAACTGCTCGTCGGCACGTTCGGGGTCGGTGGCCAGCGCCAGCGCGCTGGTGATCGACTGCGAGAACAGCGCGAACTGGGCGGCGAACTGCGCCACGGCCTCGGCCGAACCGAGTGACCTGCGGCGCTGGTCAGCACGCGCGCGCGCCTGGTTGAGGCGACCGTACAGCACCGAGATCGACTCGACCACGCGGGTGCGGGCAGTGGCATCGTCCACCTTCAGGCCGGCCATCAGCTCCGACAGCATGTCCAGGTCGGACGCCATGCCACGCAGGCCTTCCAACTGCTCGTCCAGCTGGCGCGCCGTCTGTGCCTGCTGCGCGGCATCGTCCAGCGCCTGCAGGCGCGTGGCCAGCGGCGCCAGCGCCTCCTCGCCGGCGAGGAAGTCACCGGTGGCGGCGCCAACACGGTCCTGTGCCTCCACCAGTTCGACGGTCATCGCCTCGATGCGCGCGGTGTCGATGTAGCGCAGCTCGCGGAGGGTCAGCAGCCGCCCGCGCAATGCGGTGATCGCGTTGAGGGCCTCGACGAAGGCCTGCACCTCGCTCCAGTTCTGCGGTTGCAGCCGGCCCAGCAGCGCCTTGTGCGCGGCCTCGGCCTCCAGCATCGCCTGCGCCGATTGCTGACGGATCGACTGCACCTTCTCGTACTCGTCCAGCACCGATTCGCCGGTCGCGCTGATCTGCCGCAGCAACGCCTCGGCGCCATCGCAGGCCGCGTCACCCAGCCAGTGGTGCGCATCGAACAGGCGCCGCGTATCGGCCACCAGGCGCTGGTAGCGCTGTACCGACACGTCCTGGCCATCGATCTCGCGCGCCAGGTTGAACAGGTTGGAAATGCCGCGCACCAGCTCGGCGTTGCCGATGCGGCCCATGAACGTGTTGCCGGGCGGCCGGTTGGCGGCGAACTCGTCACTGCTGAACGGCGTCTGCCAGACCTGCATCGGATGGATGCGGGTCGGTTCGCTGCCCTCGGCATGGAACAGCACCATGCGCCCGTCCTGCATCAAGGCGTAGCCATGGCCGAACACCGGGTTCTGCAGCACGCGCTGGATGGTGTTGTAGACGAACAGCGCCGAGCGCCCGCCTTCGCGCTCGTAGAAGATGTACAGCACGTCCTCGCCGTTTGGCGAACGGATGCTGCGCTTGAACTGCATGCCGGCCATCGAGGCATCAAATGCCTTGTGCTCGCCGCCCTGCAGGTAATAGCCACCCGGGAAGATCACGCCATGGTCTTCGGGCAGCTGCACGCAGGCCTGCACGATCGCATCATTGCGCACGATGCCGCCGGTCAGCGTGTTGTAGATCAGGCCGCGCCATTCGGTCTCGCGGTACGGCAGCACCTTCAGCAATACCAGCGAGCCGACCCGGGCGAACTCGAACTGGGCGTCGTCCAGCGACTGCGTGCTGTCCTCCACCGGCTCGCTGTAGATGCCCTGGCCGGTCTCGGTGTTGTTCTCCACCTTGATGGTGAGATCACCGCCGGTGGTCTCCACGAACAGGGTGTCGAGGATGTTCAGGTGCGAATGCCGGCCACTGACCGCAAGGTCGCGGGTGGCCTTGGTCCATTCGAAATCAAACGGCGGCGGCAATGCGATGTCGCGCTCACCGCGCGCATCCAGGTAAGTCAGCTCGCCCTCGCGCGACAGCGCCCAGCGGAACACGCGCACGTCGCTGCTGCGCTCGCCGATCTGGAACGAGGCCAGCAGCTTGTCGCCGACCACGATCAGCTGCAGCAGGCGCGCGTGCTTGTAGTAGGCATACAGCTCGTTGAAATCGTGCACGAAGCCGGGCTGGTCGAGGAAGCTGCCCTTCAGTTCCAGCGCAGCGACGTCGTAGCCGTCGCTGCCCTGCACCAGCCGGTACAGGCCGAACACATCCTCGATGCGGGTCTGGGTCTTCAACCCGATGAACACGTTGTAGCCGAACAGCAGGCGGTCCGGGCCCACCTGCACGATGTCACGGCCGACGCAGTTGTTGTCGCTGCGGATGCGGAAGCGCCCGACCACCTCCAGGCGGCTGTCGCCGAACTCGGCCAGGCGCTGGCGGTTGAGCGTTTCGGCCAGGCCCTGCAGGCGCTGGCCCTGCTCGGCCAGGCGGCGGCGCAGGACTTCGTAGGCGCCGCCCTGGGCGACAGCCTGGTCGACGGTGCTACCGCCGGCCTCCGGCGCAGTGGATTCGGCGGACGGATGGGTTTCAGACATCAGCAGGTTTCCGGCTCACGGGCGGACGGCCGCGGTTGCGGCCGGCGCGGGCGGGCGATGGCGGCGGCCATCGCCCGATGCATCAACGGGCGCTGTCGACCACGGTAGCCGACACGGTCGGTACCGCTTCGGCATCCTCGGCGATCTGGCGCGGCGCCGGTTCGGCCACGGCCACGCCCAGGTAGCGCTGCATCAGCTCCTGCACGATCGGGCTCTTGCCGGCGAAGCCTTCGATCGACTTGCCCAGCGACACCGCCTTGACCAGGTTCTCGAACATGCCGCCGTCGCCACCGACCAGGTCGATATCGGCGTTGCGCAGCGCGCTGGCGATGACATTGGCGTTCTCGCGCGAGACTTCCTTGCCGGCTTCGATCGAGGCCAGCGCCTGCTTCAGGCTGTTGTCCAGCATCATGCGGAACTCTTCATGGCCACGTGCCTGGTCACTCAGCGAGGCGATGGCTTCGAACTTGCGCACCAGGCCCTCGGCCTCGGCCAGCAGCTTCTTCTGCACCACGCCGGCTTCGGCATTGCCCAGCGACTCGGTGGCGGTGGCACGGGCCAGGCCCATCTTTTCCTCGCCCTGTGCCTGCGCCTGCAGGGTCTCGGCCAGCACGCGGGCTTCGTTGCTGCCCTGCTTCAGGCTGGCTTCGGCCTTGGCTTCGATCACGCGGGCCTCGGCAATGCCGACCTTCTCGATGGCCAGCGCCGAAGCTTCACGCACCTGCGCTTCGGCCAGGCCCGGCGCTGCCTGTTCGGCACGCAGGGCATCAGCCAACAGGCGCTTGGCTTCGGCCTGCTTGCCGGCCGCTTCATGCTCGGCCTGGGCCAGCGTGGTCAGTTCCACCGCGCGATGCTTTGAAGCGGTCTCGCGCGCCTGCGCTTCCTTGACTTCGCGCACCAGCGCTTCCTGCGCCTTGGCCTCGGCTTCCAGGATCAGCACCTGCTTCTGGCGGTCGGCCTCGGAGACTTCGCGCACTTCCTTGATGCGCTCCTCTTCCTGCGCCACGGTCTTGTCGATGGAGATGCGTTCACGGGTGATGTTGGCCACGTCCATCTTGCCCTGCTCGACCACCTTGTCACGCTCCACGCCCTGCAGCTGCACTTCACGATCGGTGGTGACCTGCTCCAGCTGGCGTGCGCGCTCCACGCGCTCGGCCTCGATGGCCACGGCACGCTGGCGGTTCTGCTCGGCCACTTCCACTTCGCGCAGGCGGTTCTGGTCGCGGATCTCGATCAGCTGCTGCGCTTCGATGCGGGCATTCTCGGACAGCTGGCGCTGTTCTTCCTGCACCTTGGCGGTCTCGGCCTCCTCGCGCGCACGGATGGTCTCGATCTCGCGCTTCTGCCGCGCTTCGGCTTCGGCCTGCTGGCGTTCCAGGGCCAGCAGCGCTTCGCGCGCTTCCACGTTCTTCTTGGTGATGGCGAGCTTCTCGTTCTGCTCCAGCTCGTTGGTCACCACGTTCTGCGCGGCGGTCAATTCGGTGATCTTGCGGATGCCCTGCGCATCGAGAATGTTGAACTGGTCCAGCAGCGATTTCGGGGTCTGTTCCAGGTAGTCGATCGCCACGTCCTCGAGAACGTAGCCGTTCAGATCATTGCCGATCACCGCGATGATCTCGTCGCGGAACTCCTGGCGCTTCTCGAACAGTTCGGTGAAGTCGAACTTCTTGCCGACCGTCTTCAGCGCTTCGGAGAACTTGGCGTTGAACAGCTCGTCGACGGCATGCTTGTCCGATGCACGGTCGGCACCGATGGCCTTGGCCACCCGCAGCACGTCGGCCTGGGTCTCGTTGACCCGCAGGTAGAACGCCACGGCGATATCGGCACGCATGTTGTCGCGGCAGATCAGGCCTTCCTTGCCGCGGCGGTCGATCTGCAGCGTGATCAGGCTGATCCGCATCAGCTCGGCGCGGTACAGCACCGGGATGATCAGCGCACCGGTGAAGTGCACCTTGGGCGTGGAGCTCATGTCGTTGACGATCAGGGCCACGCCCTGGTCGACCTTGCGGTAGAAGGCCTTGAACAGGCCGGCCAGGCCGAGCAGTGCGACCAGCAGCACGGCTACGCCGATCAGGAAGGGGGCCATGGTTGCCAACGTCATCAGTGATTCTCCTTGTTGCCCGGAAGCAGGTTGTCCTGGAAGTCGAGGGCGACCGCGTCGGCGCGGACCACCCGGTAATGGTGTTGATCAGCCACGTGTTCGACCAGCACGATGCGCTCGCCACGCTGCAGTTCGATCTCGCTGCGCACCTGCAGCACCAGTCCGGCGCCGCCATCGTCGAAGGTGGCGTGACCGCTGCGGGCATCCACCTTCGGCGAGGCAACCACGCCGGTACGCCCCAGCAGCGAGGCCTGCGCCACCGGGCGCAGGCGCAGCAGGAACCTGCGGACGGGGCGCAGCAGCAGCGCGGTGAACGGCACCGCCGGCAACGGCGCCAGAAGGGCCACGACCGCACCGATGGCCCAGCGCAGCAGGTCCGGCAGCGGCAACAGCACGAACAGATGGACGAAATAGGTGACGATCCAGGCGAAGAAACCCAGCAGCGTCACCACAAGCATGAGGGGAACCCCACCCAGGCCCCAGCGCGCCAGCAGCGCGGACAGTCCCTGCAGATCATGTGGGTCGCCATGCAGTGCCCCATCGGCGCCGGCATCGCCAAACCCGTCGTCGACCAGGCCGAAGGCCGCCAGTGCCCAATACAGCACCGCCACCGCCAGCACGATGCTGTACGGCAGGGTCGGGAAACCGAACACGACGGTGAGGAACTCCTGCATCGCTTGCCTTCCTGGGCTGTGGGCGGCGGCCGCCCGTTCGGGACGCGCCGGACGCGCCCCGTCGATCCCCGCGCCGGCCCTCATGGCAGGCGCGCTTGGGACCATCCTATGTGAAGAATGCGTGCAGGCTCAAATCCAGGTCCAGATCACGGCAAATAGTGACGACAATCACTCAAGAACCGTGCAATCGGCGCGGCGCACTTCCTCGACGAAAGTACGCATCCTGTAGCCGTCCTTGATGCCCGGCTCCAGTTCGATGCCGCTGGAGACATCCACGCCCCACGGCAGGGTGGCCAGCACCGCGTCATAGACGTTTTCCGGATTCAGGCCACCGGCCAGCAGGAACGGCCGGTGCAGGCCGGTCGGAATGCGGCCCCAATCGAAGGCCACGCCGGTGCCGCCACCGCCGCCCGGGGCATGGCTGTCGAACAGGAAACCGGCGGCGCTGGGATAGCGCAGCTGCAGGGTGCGGGCGTTGATCTCTTCACGCCCGCCCATGGCGATCGCCTTCAGGTAGGGCATGTTGAAGCTGCGGCAGAAGCCCTCGTCTTCCTCGCCGTGGAACTGCAGCAGGGTCGGTCGTACCGTGCGCAGCACCTCGCGCACCTCTTCCTTGCTGTTGTTGCGGAACAGCGCCACCACGTCGACCATGGGCGCGATCGCCTGGCGCATCGCGCGCGCTTCGGCCGGAGCGACCCGGCGGCTGCTT
Source organism: Stenotrophomonas sp. HMSC10F07 (assembly GCF_001807895.1). Taxonomy (NCBI): domain Bacteria; kingdom Pseudomonadati; phylum Pseudomonadota; class Gammaproteobacteria; order Lysobacterales; family Lysobacteraceae; genus Stenotrophomonas; species Stenotrophomonas sp. HMSC10F07. Next base: position 45,570 of record NZ_KV791359.1, on the reverse strand, counting down.
TCACGGGCAAAGATGAAACCCACCGCGTCCACGCCCAGCTCACCGGCCAGGCGGACATCGCCGGCCCGGGTCATGCCACAGAACTTGATGCGTGTGCGGTAGTAGGAGCGGCTCATAGCGTGACCTCGGCGGGCAGGTGCCAGTTGTCGGGGTACAGGGGCCCAAGGAACACCAGGCCCTGCGGCGGTGCGGTGGGACCGGCTACGGTGCGATCGCGCCCGGCCAGCAGTTCGGCGATCCATTCCACCGGCTTCTCGCCACTGCCCACCAGGATCAGCGATCCGACGATATTGCGGACCATGTGATGAAGGAATGCATTGCCCTGCACGGCAACCTCGATCACCTCGCCCTGGCGGCTGACCTGCAGTGACTGCAGCTCACGCCGGGCGTGCAGCGCCTGGCACTGCACCGAACGGAACGCGCTGAAGTCGTTCTCACCGAGCAGGGCCTGCCCGGCGGCGTGCATCAGGGTCTCGTCCAGCGCGCGCCGCTCCCAGCTCAAGGTCTGTCGGTCCAGCGCGGGCCGCACTTCGCGGTTGAGCAGGCGGTAGCGGTAGCGGCGTGCGCGCGCGGAGAAACGCGCGTGGAAATCCCCGGCCACCGGCACGCACCAGCGCACTGCGATCGAGCGCGGCAGGCGGGTGGTAGTGCCCAGCATCCACGCGCGCGGATCGCGCACCACGTCGGTATCGAAATGCACGACCTGGCACTGGCCGTGCACGCCGGCATCGGTGCGGCCGGCACAGACCACCTGCAGCGGCGAATCGGCCACCGACGACAGGGCCTGCTCAAGGCTGGCCTGCACGCTCGGGCCGCCCTCGCCGAGGTTCTGCCAGCCCCTGAAATCGCTGCCGTCGTACTCGACGCCAAGCGCGTAACGCATGTGCTACCTCAGATGTTGCGGGAGGGGCGGCGCTCAGGCCGGATCGCGTTCGGACCACACCGCCAGTTCGTTGCCACCGGGCTCGACGAACTGGAAACGGCTGCCACCGGGGAAGGAAAACACCGGCCGCACGATCTCACCGCCAGCGTCAAGCACCGCCGCTTCGATCGGTGCCAGCTGGTCAGCGTACAACACCAGCAGTGGCGCACCGGCATCGCTGGCCCGCAGCGGCTGGCCGCGGAAGAAGCCGCCCTGCAGGCGGCCGTCGTCGAACGCGGTGTAGTCGCTGCCATAGTCTACAAACGACCAGCCGAACGCCTTCTCGAAGAAGGCGCGGCTGGCTGCAGGATCCGTGGAAGCGAATTCAACGTAGTCGATGCGGCGCTCGCGGCTCATGACGGGGTCCTTGTCGGCAGGGTCGATCACGGCAGGCGGGCCAGCAGTTCGCGGGCCTGGGCCTGGCAGTGCAGGTCGCCGCCCTCGGCCACTTCCTGCAGCAACGTACGCGCGGTCTGGGCATCGCCCAGGTCGAGGTAGGCGATGGCCAGCTCAAGGCGCTCCTGCCCGGCGCGCGGCGCCCAGCCGGCATCGCCGGCCGGCGCCACAGTAGCGTCTTCATGCGGCGCTGCGGCCAGCGCGTCGTGCGGCGCTGCGCCTGAAGCCTCGCCGTCAGAGTGCTCGGCCGGCAGGTCGAACACGCCGCGGAACTGCGGCTGCTGTTCGGCGTGCAGCGCGTAGTCCGGCACTGCCACCTCGCCGGGGGCCGCCTGCGCGAGCGGCTCATCCTGCGCGGCGGCGGCCGGCGTGGGATCATCCTCCTGCGTGGGCACCGGCTCGTCCCAGCGCGGCAGGTCGGTCACTGCCTCGGGCAGCTCCACCACTTCGTCATCGCGCAGCGTCTGCGCCTGCCAGTCAGCCTGGGCGGCGACGTCGGCGACCGGTTCGGCAGCCACGTCATCCTGCCCCCCGGTTTCGCTCGCCCAAGCCGGCATCGCCGGCTCCTGGCGGCCCGCTTCGGGCCCCACCGACGACCACGAGGACTGCTCGGCCAGGGTATCCAGCGCCGCGCCCGCCGGTACCGCAGCGGTCAGACCGGCGGCATCGTCTTCGTCGCGCAGCGGCGGCAGCGGCGATGGCTTGCGACGACGCAGCAGCCAGGCCGCACCGGCCGCCAGCAGCAGCACCGGCAGCCCCAGCCAGTACCACGGCGTTGCCGCATCGCGGGTATCCGGTACCTGCGCCAGGCGCTGCTGCGCGGCGGCCAGGTCGTTGTCCTTCATCGCGATCAGCGACTGCTGCTGTTCCTTGAGTTTTTCCAGGTCGGCGACGCGCTGCTTCAGCTCGCCAATCTCGGCATCGCGGGTCGCGATGTCCTCGCGTGCCTGGCGCAGTTGTTCGTTGCCCAGCATGTCACCCTCGCTGCCGGCTCCAGTGCCGGTGGTTGTGCCCGCGCGCGCGGCGTCGGAAGCCAGCGCCGGGGCGATTTCAAGTCGTGCCCCATTGGCCGCGGCCGGGGAAGAAGCGTTCGTGGTTGCCGCCGCGGCCACCGGGGCGACGGTACCCGCCGGTTGCGGCACGGTGCGCGCCTGCCGCCACTGCGCGGCATGCTCGCGCACCAGCACTGCGGCCTCGGCGGCATCGACCGCCGCCAGTGCATCGCTGTCTGGCATGCGCAGTACGGCGCCTTGCTTGAGCAGGTTGACGTTGCCGCGGATGAAGGCCTCCGGGTTGGCCCGCAGCAGGGCGATCATCGCGCGGTCGCGGCTGACCTGGTTGCCGCGGGCCACCGCGCTGGCGATCTGCGACAGGGTCTGCCCACGCTGGACGATGACGCTGCCATCGGCTGCCTGCGCGGCAGCGGGTGCAGCCCCTGCACGCGGGCGAGCCGATGCAGGTGCCGGCGCTGCCGCAGTGGACGGCGCAGGTGCGCTTGCGTTCTCCGCAGCGGCCGGTGCCGGTGCAACATCACGGACGATGGTGTTGGAGAGGGTACCTGCCGGCGCGACGATTTCCGGTTCGGCCACCGCCAGTGCGCTGGAGGGCGCATCAACCAGTGCCGAGTATTCGCGCACCAGGCGGCCCTGGCCCCAGTCGGCCTCGATCAGGAAGCTCAGCGACGGGGTTTCGACCGGCGTCTGCGAGGTCACCCGCACCACCGCCCTGCCCTGCGCATTGCGGGTCAGTTCGAACTGCAGCTCGCTGACCAGCCCGGCCGGCCGCTGCAGGCCGACGCGTTCGAAGGTGACCGCAGAGGCCAGCGCGACGCGCAGGTTCTCCAGTTCGGATGGATCGGCCGAGACTACCGGGATTTCGGCCAGCAGGGGCTGGCCCGGCTTGGACAGGACACGGATGTCACCCAAGCCCAGGGCAAGCGCCGAACTGCTGGCCAGGGCCAGCAGCGCGGTGGAAAGATAGAGGAGCGGGCGCTTTGCGCCCCTGGCCCGTTTATTCATGGGCGACACTATAAAGCGTGCGGACCGCGGTCCGCATCCATGTAGAGCAGAGCCCATGCTCGGCTGCATGGCCTGAGCCGAGCGTAGGCTCGGCTCTACAGAAATGGCCGGGCATTGCCCGGCCTCTCCATCAACGCTGTTCGGCGGCGACCAGCTCGGCCAGCTGCACGGCGTTCAGGGCAGCGCCCTTGCGCACGTTGTCCGACACGATCCACAGGTTCAGGCCACGCGGGTGCGACAGGTCCTCGCGGATACGGCCGACATACACCGCATCGGTCCCCGAAGCATGGGTAACCGGAGTCGGATAGCCACCGGCCTCGTGACGATCCACCACTTCGATGCCCGGCGACTGCTCCAGCAGCGCGCGCGCTTCAGCGACGGTGACCTTGTCGCGGGTCTCGATCGCCACCGACTCGGAGTGGCCGTAGAACACCGGCACGCGCACCGCGGTCGGGTTCACCAGGATGCTGTCGTCACCCAGGATCTTGCGGGTTTCCCAGATCAGCTTCATCTCTTCCTTGGTGAAGCCGTTGTCCTGGAAGTCGTCGATGTGCGGGATCAGGTTGAAGGCGATCTGCACCGGGAAGCGCTGCGGATCGATCTCCTGGAAGCTGAGCAGCTGGCCGGTCTGCTTGCCCAGCTCCTCGGTGGCCGAACGACCACCGCCGGACACCGACTGGTAGGTGGAGACGTTGATGCGCTCGATGCCGTACTTGCGGTGCAGCGGCGCCAGCGCCACCAGCATCTGCATGGTCGAGCAGTTCGGGTTGGCGATGATGCCGCGCGGACGGTTGGCGACCTGTTCCGGGTTGACCTCGGACACCACCAGCGGCACGTCATCGTCGTAACGGAAGGCCGAGGAGTTGTCGATCACCACCGCACCGGCGGCGGCGAACTTCGGTGCGTATTCCTTGGACACGCTGCCGCCAGCCGAGAACAGCGCGATCTCGACACCGGTCGGATCGAAGGTGGCCAGGTCCTGGACCTTGACCTTCTGGCCGTTGAATTCAATCTCGCCACCGGCCGAACGCTCGGAGGCGAGGACGCTCAGGGTGCCGACCGGGAAATCACGCTCGGCCAGGATCGACAACATGGTCTCGCCAACGGCGCCGGTGGCACCGACGACGGCGACGTGGAAACTGCGCTGTGCATTGCTCATGGGGAACTCTCACGAAAACGGGAATGGGGGAAAAACACGCACGACAGCTGGGTTCGGGGAACCTCCTCAAGCGGAGCGCGCGGAGGTTCCCTATCGTTTCCCGGTTTTTTTGCCCAGCGTCACGCGCGCGGCCATCGCCGCGTCAGCGTTGATCGCGCTCGGCATGCGCGACGGGCCGCCGTCCAGGCCGAGCCCGGCAGCCAGATTATCCACAGCCAGCTGTACCATCGCCGTGCGCGTGGCCAGCGAGGCGCTGCCGATATGCGGAGTGAGCACCACGTTGCGCAGCGCCAGCAGCTCCGGGCGCACCTTCGGCTCGCCCTCGTACACATCCAGGCCGGCGGCAGCCAGGTGGCCGTTGGCCAGCGCTTCGGCCAGCGCCAGTTCGTCGACGATGCCGCCGCGGGCGATGTTCACCAGGGTTGCCGTCGGCTTCATCTTCCCCAGCGCAGCCGCATCGATGATGTGATGCGAGGCCGGCGTGTAGGGCAGCACCGTTACCAGATGGTCGGACTGTGCCAGCAGCGTATCCAGGTCCACGTAGGTCGCGCTGAGCGACGACTCGGTATCGGCCGGCAACCGTGAACGGTTGTGGTACAGCACCTTCATGCCGAAACCGTGCGCGCCGCGGCGGGCGATGCCCTGGCCGATGCGGCCCATGCCAAGGATGCCCAGCGTGCTGCCATGGACATCCGCGCCCAGCATGGTCTGGAACGACCACTGCTGCCACTGCCCTTCACGCAGCCAGCGCTCGGACTCAGTGATCCGGCGCGCGGTTGCCATCAGCAGCGCGAAACCGAGATCGGCGGTGGTTTCGGTCAACACGTCCGGCGTGTTGCTGGCCAGGATGCCGGCCGCGCTGAGCGCGTCGACATCCAGGTTGTTGTAGCCGACGCCGACATTGGCGATCACCTTCAGCTGCGTGGCATCGGCTACCTGGGCCGCACCGATGCGCTCGTTGAGGGTGATGATCGCGCCGTCGGCGCTGGCCAGCTGTGCGGCGATCTGGTCCGGCGACCAGGCGGTGACGGTGTCGGTGCTGCGCAGCTGCACGCGATCGCGCAGCGGCGCGATGGCCGCCTCGATCAGCGGCTGGCTCACCCACACGGTCGGCCGCGTGTCAGCCATCGATCTGCCCGGGAATGCGCGGGGTGATCGTGCCGACATCGCCGCACTGCGCTCGATGACGCAGCGCCTGGTCCATCAGCACCAGCGCCACCATCGCCTCGGCGATGGGCGTGGCGCGGATGCCGACGCAGGGATCGTGGCGGCCGGTGGTGACCACCTCGACCACGTTGCCGGCCGTATCCAGCGACGGGCCCGGCAGGCGCAGGCTGGACGTCGGCTTCAGGGCGATCGACGCAACGACCGGCTGACCGGTGGAGATGCCACCGAGGATGCCGCCGGCATGGTTGCTGGCGAAGCCCTGCGGCGTCAGCAGGTCACGGTGCTCGGTGCCCTTCTGCGCGGCGCTGGCGAATCCGTCGCCGATCTCCACGCCCTTCACCGCATTGATGCTCATCAGCGCAGCGGCCAGTTCGCCGTCAAGCTTGCCGTAGATCGGCTCGCCCCAGCCCGGCGGCACGTTGTCGGCGACCACGTCCACGCGCGCACCGACCGAGTCGCCAGACTTGCGCAGCGCATCCATGTACGCCTCCAGCTCGGGCACCTGTGCGGCGTGCGGCCAGAAGAACGGATTGTCTTCCACCGCCGACCAGTCGAAACCGGCCGGGGTGATGTCACCCAGCTGCGACAGGTAGCCACGCACGGTAACGCCGAAACGCTCGGCCAGCCACTTCTTGGCGACCACGCCGGCGGCCACGCGCATGGTGGTCTCGCGTGCCGAGGAACGGCCACCGCCACGCGGATCGCGGATGCCGTACTTGTGCCAGTAACTGTAGTCAGCATGGCCCGGGCGGAACTGCTGGCCGATATTGGCGTAATCCTTGCTGCGCTGGTCGGTGTTGCGGATCAGCAGCGCGATCGGGGTGCCGGTGGTCAGGCCCTCGTATACGCCGGACAGGATCTCGACCTCGTCGGCCTCGCGCCGCGCGGAAGTGTGCCGGCTCTTGCCAGTCGCACGGCGCTGCAGGTCGTGGGCGAATTCGGCCGCGTCCAGCGCCAGCCCCGGAGGGCAGCCATCAATCACGCAGCCGATGGCCGGCCCGTGCGACTCGCCGAACGTGGTGACGGTGAACAGCTTGCCGAACGAATTGGAGCTCACGGGCGCTGCGCCGCCAGTTCGGTGATGCGTGCGCTGTGGGCGATCAGCTCGCGGCATTCGACCGCGAAGATGCCCATCTGGCCGACCTTGAACTCGATCCAGGAAAAATCGACTTCCGGCAGCAGCTTGACCAGATGCTGTTCGGACTCACCCACTTCACAGATCAGCAGACCGTCTTCGCTCAGGTGCAGCGGGGCATCGCGCAGGATCTTCAGCACCAGGTCCAGGCCATCGTCACCGGCACGCAGGCCCATTTCCGGCTCGTAGGAATACTCCTGCGGGAGGGCATCAGTCTCGTCGTTGGTGACGTACGGCGGGTTGGTGACGATCAGGTCGTAGTGGCGGCCGGTCAGGCCATTGAACAGGTCCGACTTGATCAGGGTGACGTTGTGCGCCTGCAGGCGCTCCTTGTTCTCCTCGGCCAGCGACAGTGCGTCGTCACTCAGGTCGACGCCGTCCACTTCCCAGTTCGGGTAGTAGTGGCCCATGGCGATGGCGATGCAGCCCGAACCGGTGCAAAGATCCAGCGCGCGGCTGACATCGCGGCCGGCCAGCCACGGTTCGAAACCACATTCGATCAGTTCGGCGATCGGCGAGCGCGGCACCAGCGCGCGCGTGTCACTCTTGAAGCTCAGGCCGGCGAACCAGGCCTCACCGGTCAGGTAGGCAGCGGGGATGCGTTCGTCGATGCGACGCTGGAACAGTTCCAGCACGCGCAGCTTTTCGGCCCGTAGCAGGCGTGCCTGGCCGTAGGCCGGGCCGAGGTCGTGCGGCAGGTGCAGGCTGTGCAGCACCAGCTGGGTCGCCTCGTCCAGCGCATTGTCGTAGCTGTGCCCGAAGGTCAGCCCGGCTTCGTTGAAACGGCTGGTGCCGTAGCGGATCAGATCGATGATCGTGTGGAGTTCGGCGGCCGTTTCAGCGGTCATGGCGGTACTGCGGGCAAAGTGGCCCCCGATTATAGGGGCTGGCGCCCGCGGCAGCATCCGTTGCGGCGGAAACGATCGGGCCGCAGCCGGTATGATGGAGCCCATTTCGCGTGGGAGCCCCCATGTTCAATCGCAATGCCGGCATCATCCTGCTGATCGCCCTGGCGGCGGGGCTTGGCCTGCTCGCCGCCCAGCAGGTGTTCGCGCCGAAGCCGCCGGCCAACGCCCCGGCCACCGAAGCGATCACCCTGTACCCGCAGCCGCGTGAACTGCCCGACTTCAACCTGGCCCAGTCCGACGGCACCCGCCTGATCCCGGGCGAACTGAAGGGCCACTGGACCCTGGTGTTCCTGGGCTTCACCTTCTGCCCGGACGTCTGCCCGACCACCCTGGCCGAGCTGGCCGGTGCGCAGAACCAGTGGGAGGCCCTGCCCGATGGCCTGCGCCCGCGCGTGCTGTTCATCTCGGTCGACCCGGACCGCGACAGCGCCACCCGCCTCGGCGAGTACGTGCACGGCTTCCACAAGGACACCCTGGCCGCCACCGCGGATATCCCCTCGCTGGAGCGCTTCGCCACCTCGCTGGGTTTCGTGTTCCAGAAAGTGCCGGGCGGGCATTTCGACGAAAACCCCGAGGATTACACCGTCGAGCATTCGGCCAGCCTGGCCGTGCTCGACCCGCAGGGCCGCCTTGCCGGCCTGGTGCGCCCCCCGTTCAATGCGCCGGCGATCGCCCGCGACCTGCAGAAGCTGACCGAGAAAACCGCCCCATGAGCCTCACCACCGCCCTGACGTACGCCCTGCCCCATCGCCTGCTGTCCTCGATGGCACGCTCGCTGGCGTACTCGGACGATCCGCGCGTGTCGCGCTGGCTGATCGACACCGTCACCCGCAAGTTCAACGTCAACCTGGACGAAGCGGCCAACCCGGACCCGCGCAGCTATGCGACCTTCAACCAGTTCTTCACCCGCGCGCTGAAGCCGGGCGCGCGCGTGGCCGATGCCGATCCGCGCAGCCTGGTGATGCCGGCCGACGGCCGCATCAGCCAGCTGGGGAAGATCGAGGCCGGCCGCATCTTCCAGGCCAAGGGCCAGTCGTTCACTGCCGCCGAACTGCTGGGCAGCGACGAAGATGCCAAGCCGTACAACGACGGCCTGTACGCCACCGTGTACCTGTCGCCGCGCGACTACCACCGCGTGCACATGCCGTGGACCGGCACCCTGCGTGAAACCGTGCACGTGCCAGGACGCCTGTTCAGTGTCGGTCCTGCGGCCGTCAACGGCGTGCCGCGCCTGTTCGCCCGCAACGAGCGCCTGGTCTGCCACTTCGACACCAGCTTCGGCCCGATGGTCAGCGTGATGGTCGGCGCGCTGCTGGTATCCGGCGTGGAAACCGTGTGGAGCGGCGAGGAGATCCCGGCCTACGGCGATCGCATCACCCGCAAGGACTACCGCGGCCAGGGCATCAAGCTGGAGCGTTTCGCCGAGATGGCACGCTTCAATTACGGCTCGACCGTGGTGGTGCTGCTGCCGCCGGGCGTAGCCGAATTCGCCCCGCAGCTGGGCGCCGAGAGCCCTGTGCAGCTGGGCCAGGCCCTGGCAAAGCTGCGCTGACCGTAGATCCACGCGATGCGTGGATGAATTCAACGGGATGCCGACCAGCGGCCGGCACTACCGGGTCTGTAGAGCCGAGCCCATGCTCGGCTGCCGGCATGAACAGCCGAGCATGGGCTCGGCTCTACAGTCAGAAGCGGATTACTGCAGGACCGGGGCCGGTCCGACGTCCATGCCGTCGTAGTCTTCCACGCCGTGCTCCGCCGCCAGCGCCGCAAATTCCTGGTTGCGGCGGTCCAGCGAGGCTTCGTCGTGGATTTCCACCCGCTCCACGTGCAGCACGTGGAACGAGGCGTCGCCCTCTTCCGGTTCCTGCTCGAACAGTTCCACGAACGTGTAGCCCTGCGCCTGCAGGTACTGGGCCAGCGCCTGCAGCGGCTCGGCACTGGCGTGGACGAAGAAATACCCCCACAGCAACGGGCCGTTGACGTCCCAGTCGGTGTTCTCGCGGAGGTTGGCGAACAGGTTGCGGGTGGCTTCGAGGTCCATACGGATTCCAGTGGTCTTGGGAATTACTTGTCGCAGCCCTGCAGCTTCAGCGTCTGGCCCTGGCGCAGGCTGTAGGCCGGCGCCTTCAGGCCGTTGGCGCGGGCCAGGGTCGGCAGGTCGCACTGGAACTTCGCGGCGATGGCGCCCAGGGTCTCCCCCCGACCCACCTTGTGGCTGCGCGCCGGCTTCGGCCGGGCGGCCGGCGCCGGGCGCGGTGCCGCCACTGCAGCCACCGGTGCGGTCGGCACGCTGGTGGATGCAGCCGCGTCGGCCACCGGCACCACACCACCCACCGCCACGCTGCCGGTATAGCTCGCCGCGGTCGGGCGCTTGATCGCCGCGTTGAGATCAGCGGTGATCAGCGTGCGGGCGAGGTCGGCACGCGGACCACTGACACAGTTGCGCTGGTACAGGCCGGCGATGCGGGTGGTGGCGTTGATCAGCGTACCGGCCGGAATCCAGCCATCGGCCTCATAGCGCGGGTTGAGGTTGCGCAGCGCACGCATGTAGCCATCGCGGGTACCGTGGCTGCCCAGGCAGATGGTCAATTCATAGATGGTGGTGGACTTGGCCAGCCGCAGCGTGGCCGGCTGCGCGCTGATCTTCGGGAACTCCACGCCGTACTGCTGCGGGTGCAGGAAGATCCAGGCCGCGGCAATCACCATCGGCACGTAGTCCTTGGTCTCGCCCGGGAACTGGTTGTAGACACTGTCGGTCCAGAAGCTCTGGCCGGCGCTCTGCTTGAACACGCGCGCGGCACGGCCTTCGCCACCGTTGTAGGCGGCCACCGACATTTCCACGTTGTTGTTCAGTTCGCGCAGGCGCTCGTTGAGGTAGCTGGCGCTGGCTTCAGCGGCGCTGCGCGCGTCGAAGCGGGTATCGAAGCCGGTGCCGTCCGGGCCCAGGCCGAAACGGCGGCCGGTGGCCGGCATGAACTGCATCAGGCCGGCGGCGCCGGCGCGCGAGGAAGCATGCACACGGCCGTTGGATTCCTTGGCCATGATCCCGAACAGCAGCGCCTCGGGCAGGCCGCGCTTTTCCCACTCCGGCCACATCACCGCGCGCAGGTTCTGGTAATTCTCGTAGCTGGTCAGCAGCGCCGGTCGCATGTCGGTCAGCCAGCGACGGATGCCGGCCTGCACCGCCGGGTTGTACTCGACCATGCTGTCGAAGGCGTGCCGCTTGTCGTTCAACAGCGCGGCAGCGCGCGCGGCCTCGGGCACGTCGGCGGTGAGGGGGCCGATGTGGTCCGGGTCGGCTTCCAGACGGTCACCGCCCTCATCGGCCACGTCATCGCTGGCGGCGGCATCGGCGTCGTGCTTGAGCAGGCGCTTGTAGCTGGCCAGCAGGGTCCCCATCTGGCAGCCCTTCTGCTTGACGCAGTCGTTGAGGACATCTTCCATGTCCTCCAGCGCGGCATCGGCTTCGTTGCTGCCCTTGGGATCGGCGTTGGCGACCAGCAGCAGGGCATCGCCGTAGCGCTTTTCGGCGGCGGTCATGCGCTGCTGCAGCGCATCCACCTTCACCTTGTCCCGGGCCGAAACCCGCTGTGCGTGGGCGTCGGGCGCCAGGGAAACCAGGCCGGCCAGGGCCAGCAGCGGCCAACCGCGGGAAATCAGGACAGGAACGGGCATTGATGGCACTGTGTGCGAAACAGGCAGGCAGAGTAGCGGCGCCGCCAAGGTCCGGGCAAGCCGACCTTCGGACCGTCACTGCCGGCGGTTAACATTGGGCTATTCATCACAAGGGCTGGACCATGGATCCGATTCTGCTCGGCAAAGGCATTACCGACGATGTTGCCGTCACCCTGCTGCCGAAACTCGGCAACCGCCACGGCCTGGTGGCCGGCGCCACCGGTACCGGCAAGACCGTGACCCTGATGACCCTGGCCGAGAGCTTCTCGCGACGGGGCGTGCCGGTGTTCCTGGCCGATGTGAAGGGCGATGTCTCCGGCCTGGCCGTGCCCGGCACCGGCGCAGAAAACCTGCTCCAGCGTGCCGCCGAGATCGGCGTGGCCGACTATGCGCCGGCCGCCAGCCCCACCATCTTCTGGGACCTGTACGGCAAACTGGGCCACCCGGTGCGCACCACGGTCAGCGAGATGGGCCCGACCCTGCTGTCGCGCATCCTCGAATTGAACGACACCCAGGCCGGGGTACTCGACATCGTATTCAAGCTGGCCGACGACCGCGGCCTGCTGCTGCTGGACATGGACGACCTGCGCGCCCTGCTCGGCCTGGTTGCCGAGGAGCGCAAGGACATTTCCACCGAGTACGGCCTGGTCAGTGCGCAGTCGATCGCGGCGATCCAGCGTTCGGTGCTGCGCCTGGCGCAGGACGGTGGCGAGAATTTCTTCGGCGAACCGGCACTTGAACTGGCCGACATCATGCGGGTCAACCACGACGGCCGCGGCATGATCGGCATCCTCGCCGCCGACCAGCTGGTGCTCAAGCCCAAGCTCTATTCCACCTTCCTGCTGTGGCTGCTGTCGGAACTGTTCGAGCAGCTGCCGGAAGTGGGCGACCTGGACAAGCCGAAGCTGGTCTTCATCTTCGACGAGGCGCACCTGCTGTTCGATGATGCACCGCCGTCGCTGGTGCAGCGCATCGAGCAGGTGGTGCGCCTGATCCGTTCCAAGGGCGTGGGCGTGTACTTCTGCTCGCAGTTCCCCGACGACGTGCCGGGCAACATTCTCGGCCAGCTGGGCAATCGCGTTCAGCACGCACTGCGTGCGTTCACCCCGCGCGACCAGAAGGCGGTGAAAACCGCGGCCGAGACGTTCGTGCCGAATCCGAAGCTGGACGTGGCCAAGGTGCTGAGCCAGCTCGGCACCGGCGAGGCACTGGTATCCACGCTGCAGGACAAAGGCGTGCCGATGCCCGTGCAGCAGACATTGATCGCGCCGCCGCGCTGCCGGATGGGACCGATCACCGAGGCCGAGCGTGCACAGGTACGCGCCGGCAGCCCGGTCGGCAGCCGCTACGACACCGCGATCAACCGCGAATCGGCCGCCGAACTGCTGGCCCAGCGCGCGCAGAAGAGCATCGAGCAGGCACAGGCGCCGGCCGCGCGCAGCCGCGAGCAGGACGAAGCTCAGGAAGGTGGTTTCGGCCAGGCCATCAAGGATGCGATCTTCGGCACCAAGCGCCGCCAGGGCATGATCGAAACCATGGCCAAGCAGACCACGCGCACTGTCGGCACCAAGCTGGGCAACCAGATCGTGCGCGGCATCCTCGGTGGCATCTTCGGCGGCAAGCGCTAGATGCCCCTGCTGGGGTCAGAGCCCTTTCCGCTGGAAAGGGATCTGACCCCGCTTCCCGTTCGTCATCCAGAAAAGAAGTCGTATTGCATGTCCCGTTGGCGTCCCCCCGCAGAAAAAAGCACCGCCCTGATCACCGCTTCCGGGCATGCGCGACTGAAGGCCGAACTGGATGAGCTATGGCGCGTGCGCCGCCCGGAAGTGGTGAAAGCGCTCGCCGCAGCTGCAGCAGAAGGCGACCGTTCCGAGAACGCCGAGTACACCTACCGCAAGAAGCAACTGGGCGAGATCGACCGCCGCGTGCGCTACCTGACCAAGCGGCTGGAATCGCTGCGCGTGGTCGATACGACGCCAACCGATCCGCTCGCAGTGTTCTTCGGCGCGTGGGTGGAACTGGAGAACGTGGACAGCGGCGACACCAGCCGCTATCGCATTGTCGGCCCGGATGAGACCGATGCAGGCTTGGGCTGGATCAGCATCGATTCCCCCCTGGCGCGTGCGCTGCTGAAGAAGCGGCTGGATGATGAGTTCTCGGTGGAGCTGCCCGGCGGGCAGTTCACCTTTGCAGTGATCGGCGTGGAGTACGAGCCTGTGTAGCGTCGAGCCATGCCCGACCTCGCTGTCCATGTAGAGCCGAGCATGGGCTCGGCTCTACAACGGTGGCGGGTACGTGCGCCCTGCACGCAGCGGGCGGAAATAGTCGGCATTGCGGTAGAAGGCAGAATCCTGCACGTCGTGCCAGCCTGGGATTCCAGCCAACGGCAGCGGACGCAGCTGCAGCGGATCGGTCACTGCCCTGCCCTCGGCAATGGCAGCGCTCACCACGTCGACACAGGCGGCTTCGACATCGCCCTGCACCACCACGCACTTGCCGACCAGCAATCGCCCCGGCAGCAGGGCCTGTTCCATCAGCGCATGCCCGAATACCACAGTGATGGCGATGTCACCGCTCTGCCAGTTCACCGGGTCAAACAACGCGGGCCAGTCGTGTGCATCCCAGGCAACCCGCAGTGAGTCATCGCGCACACGCACGATCACGCCGGTTTCGTCGAACTGGGTCAAGGCGGCCTGCGCGCGGTTGCGCTGGCCGGGTGGCATCGCCTCGATATGCAGGCACTGCCGCACGTTGAGCGCGCGCTTCAGCTGCGGCTGTGAGGCCCACACCAGCGCATTGAACAGGTCGTGCCAGTTGCCGGCACGGGTGGCGATGCGTCCCTGCGCGATACGCGCCTCATAATGCAGACCATCGGCCAGCAGCGCGGCGTCCTGTTCAACCAGGCGCTTGCCAGGCACGGCCAGACGTGCATCGAGCGCCGCGATGGACGGCCACGCGGTGCCGTCCAGCAGGTCACGGAAGTCCTGAAGTCCGGCAAACAGCGGATGCTCGAACTGCCGTGCAGCTACCGCCGCACGTGGCGGCGGTACGAAGCGTCGTGAACCGCCGCCGTTGCCGGTGGCGGCCGACGCTGCGGTCACAGCACCTTGAGGTCGAACGCCGGATGGGGGGCGGCCGTCAGCGCGTCACCATACAGGTCGTGCTCGTCGCTCTCGGTGATCTCCACCTCGACGAATTCGCCCACGCGCAGCGGCACCTGGTCGGCATTCTGGATGTGCACCAGGCCGTCGATCTCCGGGGCATCGGCCTTGGAACGGGCCACGGCGATGTCGCCTTCGATGGCGTCGACCAGGCACTGCTGCACGGTGCCGATCTTGGCCTCAAGGCGTGCAGCGGAAATCTGCGCCTGCTTCTCCATGAAGCGGGCCAGACGCTCCTGCTTCACTTCCTCCGGCACAGCATCGGGCAGATCGTTCGCGGTCGCCCCCTCAACCGGCGAATAGGCGAACGCACCGACGCGATCCAGCTGCGCTTCGTCAAGGAACGACAGCAGTTCCTCGAACTCGGCTTCGGTCTCGCCCGGGAAGCCGACGATGAAGGTCGAACGCACAGTGATGTCCGGCGCGATACGGCGCCAGTTCTGCACGCGCTCGAGGGTCTTCTCGACCGCGCCGGGGCGCTTCATCAGGCGCAGGATGCGCGGGCTGGCGTGCTGGAACGGGATATCCAGGTACGGCAGGATGCGATTCTCGGCCATCAACGGCACCACTTCGTCCACGTGCGGATACGGGTACACGTAGTGCATGCGCACCCATGCATCCAGCTCCGACAGGCCTTCGCACAGCGCCTTCAAACGGGTCTGGTAAGCCTTGTCGCGCCACATCTTTTCGGCGTACTTCACGTCCACGCCATAGGCCGAGGTGTCCTGCGAAACCACCAGCAGCTCGCGCACGCCGCCACGCACCAGGCGCTCGGCTTCACGCAGCACCTCGTCGACCGGGCGCGAAACCAGCTTGCCGCGCATCGACGGAATGATGCAGAAGCTGCATTTGTGGTTGCAGCCTTCGGAAATCTTCAGGTACGCGTAGTGGCGCGGGGTCAGCTTGATACCGTAGTCGGGCACCAGGTCCACGAACGGATCGTGCTTGGGCGGCAGTGCTTCATGCACCGCTTCCATCACGCTCTGGTAATCCTGCGGGCCGGACACCGCCAGCACGTTGGGGTACGCCTCGCGGATCTGCTCCGGGCGCTTGCCCAGGCAGCCGGTGACGATGACCTTGCCGTTCTGGTTCATCGCTTCGCCAATCGCGTCCAGCGACTCGGTCACCGCAGAATCGATGAAGCCGCAGGTGTTGACCACCACCACGTCGGCCGAATCGTAGGACGGGACGATGTCGTAGCCTTCCGAACGGAGCTGGGTGAGGATGCGCTCGGAATCGACGAGGGCCTTCGGGCAGCCAAGGCTGACGAAGCCGACTTTGGGGTTCAGCTGGGACATGGAATCGCGGGACTCTGGGGGCCTGGGCCCCTGCCGTCGTGGCAGGGGTTCCTGGGGGCCGGGGCCTGAAAGGGCGCCAGTATACCGGGGTTGGCGGCCGCGCTCTGAATGGCCAGCCGCCCGATCCCGCACAGCCGCTGACATCGCGCTAACCCATGCAGCACCGACAATGCCGTTCTGTTCCCCACAACGAGATGGAAACGATGGCCGAGTGGATCACCCTGGATACGCATCACGGCCCGGTACGGGCCTGGCAGGCCCTGCCGGAGAGTACCGCGCGCGGCGGCTTGGTGGTGGTGCAGGAAATCTTCGGCGCCAATCCGCATATCCGCAGCGTGGCCGAACGCTTCGCGGCGGAAGGCTATGCGGTGCTGGCGCCCTCGTTCTTTGACCTGCTCGATGGCCCCGACGCCGATCCGGACGCGCTGCCCTACGACGCCGAAGGCGTGAAGCAGGGCCTGGAACGGGTCGGCGCGCTGGGCATGGAGCGTGCGCTGGAAGTGGTCCGCGCGGCGGCGACCCGGCTGGCCCCCTACGGCAAGGTCGGCACCGTCGGCTACTGCTGGGGCGGTACGGTGGCGATGCTGTCCGCAGTGCGCCTGGGACTGCCGTCGGTCAGCTACTACGGTGCGCGCAACGTCCAGTTCCTCGATGAGACACCCAAGGCGCCGGTGATCTTCCACTTCGGCGCCCAGGACCGCAGCATCCCGCCGGAAGCCGTGCAGGCCCACCGCGAGAAGCTGCCGCAGATGGCCACCTACGTCTATCCGGCCGATCATGCCTTCAACCGGGAGGTCGGACATGCGTATGATCCAGACAGCGCCGCCCTGGCGCTGCAACGCACCCTGGACTTCTTCTCGGAGCATCTTGGATGAGCGAATTCGAACTCGATTCACGCCTGGCCACCGATAGCGTGCTGGTGGCGGAAGGACCGTTGTCGCAAGTGCGGCTGATGAACGACGAACGATTCCCCTGGCTGGTGCTGGTACCGCGCCTGGCCGGGGTCACCGAGTGGATCGAGCTGGACGGCGAGCAGCAGGACAAGCTGCGCACCGAGCTCAACCGCGCCTGCAAGGCCCTGAAGGGCTCCGACGGGGTGGAAAAGATCAACATCGGGGCGCTGGGCAATATCGTGCGCCAGCTGCACTTCCATGTGATCGGCCGCCATGACGGTGATCCGGCCTGGCCGGGCCCGGTCTGGGGCAGCGGCCCGGCGCACCGCTACGAGCCGGCGGCGCTGGACCAGCATGTCGCCTACTGGAAGGAACGGCTAGGATATCCGGCCCTGTCCTGAGCCTTCGCCGACCCGATGCGATTCAACCTCGTTGCCGCCGTCCTGCTGATCCTGATCGGCCTGTTCATGCTCGCCAGCAATCTCGGCTGGACGCACCTGAACCTGTCCAAGCTGCTGCTGACCTGGTGGCCGGTGGCCCTGGTGGGTGTCGGCATCGCGATGCTGTTCGGTCGCGGCAAATAAGGAAGGCGGCGCATTGCGCCGCCTGCCTTGAAGCCGAGCAGGGCTCGGCGCTACAGATCGCCTGCAATCTTCAGGTCCGCGGCAGGGTCACGCCGGTCTGGCCCTGGTACTTGCCGCCACGATCGCGGTACGACGTCTCGCAGATGTCATCGGCGGCCGCCTGGAAGAACAGCATCTGCGCCACGCCTTCGTTGGCGTAGATCCGCGCCGGCAGCGGCGTGGTGTTGCTGAATTCCAGGGTGACGTGGCCTTCCCATTCCGGCTCCAGCGGCGTCACGTTGACGATGATGCCGCAGCGCGCGTAGGTGCTCTTGCCCAGGCACACCACCAGGGTATCGCGCGGAATGCGGAAGTACTCCACGGTACGCGCCAGCGCGAAGCTGTTCGGCGGGATGATGCACTCATCGCCGACGATATCCACGAAGCTGCCCGGATCGAAGTGCTTGGGATCGACGATCGTCGAGTTGATGTTGGTGAACACCTTGAACTCGCGCGAGCAGCGCACGTCATAGCCATAGCTGGACGTGCCATAGCTGACGATGCGCTGGCCGTTGGCCTGCTTGACCTGCCCGGCCTCGAACGGCTCGATCATGCCGTGCTGCTCGGACATGCGGCGGATCCAACGGTCACTCTTGATGCTCATGCTTTGTCCTGGGGGTACGAGGGGGCGCGAGGATTCTAGCAGGGGGCCGGCCTGCGCCGGCGGCCCCTGCCCCGGCACTTACAGCAGCGAGGACAGGATCGGGATCGAGGCCCGCGGGCGCTTGCCGACTTCCTCGATCAGGCGCTGCGCGGCATGGCGGTAGGCCTGGGCCGGTGCCGAATCCGGCTGGGCCACGGTGATCGGCGTGCCTGCATCGCCCTGCTCGCGGATGCCGATCTGCAGCGGCAGCGACCCCAGCAGCGGCACGCCGTACTGCGCGGCCATGCGCTCGCCGCCGCCCTCGCCGAACAGGTGCTCGATGTGCCCGCAGCTGCTGCACGTGTGCACCGCCATGTTCTCGACGATGCCCAGCACCGGCACCTCGACCTTCTCGAACATCTTCAGCGCCTTCTTCGCATCCAGCGTGGCGATGTCCTGCGGCGTGGTGACGATCACTGCACCGGCCAGCGGAATCTTCTGGGTCAGGGTCAGCTGGATGTCACCCGTGCCGGGCGGCAGGTCGATCAGCAGGAAATCCAGGTCGTCCCACAGGGTATCGTTGAACAGCTGGGTCATCGCCGAGGTGGCCATCGGGCCGCGCCAGATCATCGGGGTGTCTTCTTCGATCAGGTAGCCGATCGACATGGTGTCCACGCCGAACGCACGCAGCGGCTCGATGCTCTTGTTGTCCGGGCTTTCCGGGCGGCCGGACAGCCCCAGCATGGCCGGCACGCTGGGGCCGTAGATGTCGGCGTCGAGCACGCCCACCCGCGCACCGAGCTGCTGCAGCGCCACGGCCAGGTTCACCGAGGTGGTGGACTTGCCGACGCCGCCCTTGCCCGAACCGACCGCGATGACATTGCGGATGCGGGCATGCGGCGTAAGTCCCTTCTGGACCTGGCTGGCATGGGGACGGCGGGGAGAACTGTTCACAACGAGCACCGGCGGAGTCAGGGGGATAACCCAACATCATACAAGCTGGACGTAACCTGACTGAAATTCAGGATTGCGACGGATTCGTGCACAGATTGTTAAGTTCATGTTACGTTCGATCAGCACTGTTTTGAGCTGCGGAGCCCGCTGTTCCGGCCCGCGCGATGGCGCATGCGCAGTGCCGTTTTTGTTTTTTGCTCTCCATTGGAACTACATGAAACACGTCAGCAATACCGCACGTCGCAACACGCTCGCCGTCGCCCTGATTTCCGCTCTGATGGCCGCCGCCCCGGCAATGGCCCAGGACAAGGCGACCAACCTGGACAAGATCACCGTCACCGGTTCGCTGATCCCGCAGACCCAGGTCGAAACCCAGACCCCGGTGATGTCCATCACCGCCGAAGACATCCAGACCCGCGGCTTCAGCAGTGTTGCTGAAGTGCTGCAGCAGTCATCGCTGACCACCGGCGGCCTGCAGGGTGGCCAGACCTCGGGTGCGTTCACCCAGGGCGCCGAAGCCGCCGGCATGTTCGGCCTGAATCCGGGCTACACCAAGTACCTGATCAACGGCCGCCCGATGCTCTCGTATCCGGCGCTGTACAACGGCAGCGAGTCGTTCAACAACATCAGCGGCATTCCGATCGACATCGTCGAGCGCATCGAAGTCCTGCCGGGCGGCCAGTCGTCGCTGTACGGCTCGGACGCGATCGCCGGCGTGGTCAACATCATCCTGAAGGAACGCATGGACGGCGGCACGATGTCGATCCGTGGCGGCACCTACACCGAAGGTGGTGGCAGCAACATCCGCTTCAGCGCCGCCAAGGGCTTCAACGCGTTCGACGACCGCTTCCACGCGCTGGTCAACGTGCAGATCGAAAACGGCAGCCCGATCTGGGGCTACCAGCGTGACATCACCAAGCAGAACAACCCGGTCGGTTACACCGCGCAGCTGCCGTCGAACGACTTTGCCGTCATCGGCAACGCCGACAACAAGCTGTACATGATGGACCCGACCCGCTGCGGCAACGTGGCAGGCCTGTACGACGGCACCACCACCGTCGGCAAGCGTGCATCGGGCGAATCCTGCGGCTCGGTGTACAGCGCCGGCTACAAGACCCTGAAGAACGGCAAGAACAGCGGCCAGTTCTACTCGTCGATGACCTTCGACGTGAACGACAACTTCCAGCTGTTCGCCGACGTGCTGTACAGCAAGGAAAAGACCGAGTTCACCTCCGGCTCCAGCGCCCTGTGGTGGGGCACCAAGTCGGTGATGGGCGGCTTCTACGACCAGGGCCTGGGCAAGGTCGTGAATCTGCAGCGCGCCTTCGCACCGGAAGAAATCGGCCCGGGCCACTACAACAACATCCTGAACTCCGATGAGAGCCGTTCCTACCAGGTCACCCTGGGCGGCAAGGGCATGGTCGGCGACTGGGACTACAGCGCCAGCTTCACCCGCGGCGAATACCGTCTGGACCAGAACCGCTTCGCGCGCTGGAAGGACAAGGTCGAAGGCTTCTTCGGCGACACCGTGCTGGGCCCGCGCCTGGGCACCACCGCTGATGGCTTCGGCATCTACAACCCGAACTACACCGCGTTCTACTCGCCGATCACCCCGGACCAGTTCGCCAGCTTCACCGGCTATGGCACCCACCGCAGCAAGACCTGGCAGAACCTGGGTCGCGTGCAGGTGACCAACGGTTCGCTGTTCTCCCTGCCGGGCGGCGACGCCGGCCTGGCCGTCGTGCTGGAAGGCGGCAGCGAGGGCTGGGACTACTCGCCCGACCAGGCCTTCGTCGATGGCAACGCGTGGGGCGCCAGCGCCGTGGCCGGTGCCGGCCACCGCAGCAACTACGCGGTGACCAGCGAACTGCGCATGCCGGTGTTCGAGTCGCTGACCATCAGCGCCTCGGGCCGCTATGACGCCTTCAAGATCGCCGACAAGACCGTCGACAAGGCCACCTACAGCATCGGCCTGGAATACCGTCCGGTGGAAAGCCTGCTGCTGCGCGGCAAGTACGGCACCGCGTTCCGCGCACCGACCCTGTCCGATGCCTTCCAGGGCATGAGCGGCTCGTTCGCCTCCGGCCAGAACGACTACTACCGCTGCAGCCAGATGGGTTACGCGCTGCGTGACGAAGCCTGCTCGTTCTACAAGACCACCTCGGTGTACAGCGAAAAGTCCGGCAACCCGGACCTGAAGCCGATCACCGCCGACGTGTGGAGCGCAGGCGTGGTGTGGGCCCCGGTGAGCAACTTCTCGCTGTCGGTCGACTACTACAACTGGAAGATCAAGAACGAGGTCAAGACCCTGAGCACCGACCAGCTGCTGCTGGCCGAGTACCAGTGCCACAACGGCCTGCCGAACAACACCTCGGCCAGCTGCCAGAACGTGACCGACTGGGTGACCCGCGACGCCGGTGGCAACCTGACCCGCGTTTACACCCCGAAGCTCAACGTGGCCAGCCAGAACCTGGAAGCGGTGACCGTCGGTGCCAAGTACCAGCAGGACCTGGGCCGCTTCGGTTCGCTGATGTTCTCCGGCAACTACACCAACATGCTCAAGCGTGAAGTGGTGGCCCTGCCGGGTGCGCAGAAGCTGGACCTGCTGAGCGATCCGTACAACATGTGGTACTACGACAACTTCGCCAAGGTACGCGGCGACGTGTCGGTGGGCTGGGCCATCTCCAAGTTCACCACCACCGTGTACGCCAACTACGTCGGCAGCACCCCGAACTACCTGGCCTACACCGGCCGCAGCTATGACTACGTCCACTCCTCCGGCGCCAAGGCCGGCAAGTGGGGCTCGTACACCACGTACAACATGAGCCTGAACTACCAGGCACAGGACGATCTGACCCTGTCGCTGATGGTCAACAACGTGTTCAACAAGCTGCCGGAAGGCCAGCGCTACAACTACCCGGGCAACGAATCGACCCCGTTCAACGACGGCTTCTACAGCGTCTACGGCCGTCAGATCTCGGCCCAGGTCAAGTACGACTTCTAATCCCGTCGTATTCCGGACCGCGTGTCTGGACCAGGCCCCGCTTCGGCGGGGCCTTTTTTTGTCCGTCGCACAGCACGGCCACATCCCGTTCACGGTTCAGACACGTTTGACATGAACCGAAACAAATCAATACATATCAATGAGATGAAGGAGAAATGGGCGCTCCTGTCACTGCAAGGCGCGCCCATCACCCACAGCTTCATGACTCCCTCGTGAACGTTTGACAGGCTCGGTTAATGTCGTGTTAATCTCGGGTCATCGGCACGTGAAGCCGGTACCAGCGCCGGGTGGCAGCACGCTGCCGACCCCGGGCAAGGGGCACACGGAGACGCCGACAAGGACCTGTCCCGGTGTACGACGCAATCATTCGATTCAAGGGGATTTCAGATGATCAATCGCAAGTCGCTCAGCAAGCACCCGCTGAGCTTCGCCCTCGCCTCCGCCGTGCTGCTCGCTGCGGCTGCCCCGGCGATCGCACAGGACGCCTCGGGCTCGACGCAGACCACCGAAGAGGCATCCAAGTCCAAGGCCACCAATCTGGATACGGTGACCGTCACCGGCTCGCGCATCAGCCGCGACGTGTTCAACTCGGTCTCGCCGGTGCAGGTCGTCACCCGTGAAGAAACCACCCTGGCCGGCTTCAATTCGACCACGGCGGCCCTGCAGAGCACCGCGGTCACCGCCGGTGCGGCGCAGATCAACAACGCCTATGGCGGCTACGTCACCGACGGTGGCCCGGGCGCCAACACCCTGGGCCTGCGCGGCCTCGGCCCGACCCGCACCCTGATCCTGCTCAATGGCCGCCGCGTGTCGCCGGCCGGTACCCGCGGCTCGGTGGGCTCGACCGACCTGAACGTGCTGCCGAACTCGATCGTCGACCGCGTCGAAATCCTGAAGGACGGTGCGTCCTCGATCTACGGCTCCGACGCCGTTGCCGGCGTAATCAACATCATCACCAAGAAGAAGGTCGATGGCGTCAGCTTCGAAGCACAGCACAACGCCACCGATGGCGGCGGCGGTGAAGAGCGCCGTTACTCCATCATGTTCGGTGCCACCGGCGAGCGCTCGCACTTCTCCGGCTCCTATGAGTACTACACCCGCAACGAGCTGACCCTGGCCGACCGCAGCTGGGCCGGTGGCTGCCCGACCGACATGTACCGCGACATCGACGCGGGCGACTATTGGGGCAGCGGCGACTTCATCGACCCGCTGACCGGCAAGCCGAAGTGCTGGTCGCTCGATGCCGGCGGCACCACGCTGAACACCATCGGCACCAACACCCGTACCGGTGTTGCGGCCCCGGGCGGCGCCGGCACCCGCTTCAACCGCTGGCGCCCGAATGCGGCCATCACCACCGGCCTGGTGGGCTACGAAGGCGTGGACCTGAACACCCGCGACACCTTCGATCCGGCCATGCGCAACCAGTCGCTGATCTCGCCGACCAAGACCCACACCCTGTACCTGCAGGGTGGCTTCGACCTCAACGCACTGGGCGATGCCGAGCTGTACTACGAGTTCCTGGGCAACAAGCGCAAGTCGACCCAGACCGGCTATCGCCAGCTGACCCTGGACTATGCCGTGGGCAGCCCGCTGATCCCGGCCAACCTGCGTGACAGCGTTGCCGGTGCTCCGACCGACCAGACCAGCGGCAAGAACCTGGGCGTGCGTGCGTTCATCGGTTTCGGCAACGACACCAACAAGCAGAACGTCGACTTCCTGCGCTTCAATGCCGGCCTGCGTGGCCACCTGAGCTCGGAGTGGAACTATGACTTCAACGTCATGCACTCGCGCAGCGACGCCGACTACACCTTCGAGAGCTTCCTGACCAGCCGCCTGCGCCAGAGCCTGGACGTGGTCTCCAACGGTGCCGGTGGCTATGTCTGCCGGGACGGTTCCAACGGCTGCATCGCCGCGCCGGCGCTGAACACCAACACCATCGGTGGCAAGCTGCCGCAGGACTGGAAGGACTGGGTGTTCGTGCCGGTCACCGGCAACACGCTGTACAAGGAAACGACGGTCAACTTCAACGTCAACGGCCCGCTGTTCGACATGCCGTACGGTTCGGCCGGTGGTGCATTCGGCGTCGAGTACCGCAAGGCACGCATCGACGACACCCCGTCGCCGTACTCGATCAATGCCGACCTGTACAACCTGACCAACGCCACTCCGACCCGCGGTTCGGACTCGGTGTTCGAAGCCTACGGCGAACTGGAACTGCCGCTGCTGTCCGGCGTCACCGCTGCCGAGGAACTGACGGTCAACCTGTCCGGCCGCTACACCGACTACAAGTCCTACGGCTCGGATGAGACCTACAAGATCGGCGCGCTGTGGACCCCGGTGAAGTGGCTGTCGTTCCGTGCGTCGTACGGCACCTCCTACCGCGCACCGGCGCTGTTCGAACAGTTCCTGGGCGGCACCACCGGCTTCCTGAGCAGCAGTGCCGACCCCTGCAACGAGTATGGTGATCGCAACCCGAGCTCGCCGCGTTACCAGAACTGCGCATCGCTGGGCCTGGCACCGGACTACCTGGCCACCCAGGGCGTGACCGTGGTCACCCAGGGTGGTGCCGAGGCCGGCCTGGAAGCCGAAACCTCCAAGGCCAAGACCCTGGGCGTGGTGATCCAGCCGGAATTCGGCAGCGGCTTCGGTGACCTGTCCTTCGCCGCCGACTACTTCGACATCGAAGTGAAGAACGGCGTCGACAGCGCGGGCGGTGCGAACATCCTGTCGCGCTGCTACGACAGCGGCAGTGCCGACTTCTCCTCCGGTTCGGGTCTGTGCCGCCTGGTGGCCCGCAACCCGGTCAACAACCAGCTGGTGGTGACCAACGGCTTCATCAACCTGTCCACCGACAAGGTCCGTGGCCTGGACTTCACCACCCGCTATGTCCGCGAAATCGGCCCGGGCACCCTGCGCACCACGCTGCAGTTCACCCACTACCTGGAACAGGCCAGCAAGGTCTTCTCCGACGATCCGCTGGTGGACTACAACGGCATGCTGTCGCGTCCGGAAAACACCGCCTCGCTGGACCTGAGCTACAAGTGGAAGAACTGGCAGGTGCGTTACGGCCTGGACTGGATCGACAAGATGGACAGCTACGCGTACTACGAGGAGCGCAACCCGGGTGACTTCGATCCGGCCACCTCGGCGTACAAGCTGTACACCCCGAACTACTTCCTGCAGGCCATCTCGGTGAAGTATGAAGCGGACAAGTGGTCGGTCACCGGTGGCGTGCGCAACTTCGCCGACCGCAAGCCGCCGACCATCTCCCAGGGTGTCTACAGCACCGTCGGCAACGCGCTGCTGTACAGCGGCTTCGACTACTTCGGTCGCAGCTACTTCCTGAACATCACGCGTTCGTTCTGATCCTGCTCCCTGCAACCGCCGCCCTTCGGGGCGGCGGTTCCATTTCAGGCACCGGATTCTCCGCAGGCCGGTGCCAACGCATTCCGAGGTTGCAATGAAGCGAGCCCTGCTGCTGGCGGCCCTGGCCAGCCTTTCACCGTTGCTGCACGCCAAGCCTGTGGCGCCCACCATCGAACAGATGGCCGCCTTCCCGGCCATCTCCAGCCTGTCGTTGTCACCAGACGGAAAACACATCGCCGGCCTTCGCGCCGATGGCGAGGAGCGCGTGATCGTGGTTTGGCGGACCGATGCACTGGACAAGCCACCAACGGTGATCGGCGCCAACCGCATGAAGTTCCAGAGCGTGTCGTTCATCAAGAACGGACAGCTGGCCGTCGTGCTGTGGCAACCCTACGACCTGCGCGCCGACCGGGTGACCAAGACCTTCGTCAGCAAGTTCTTCATCACCGACATCGAAGGCAAGCAGTGGAAGGAGCCGATCACGCCGCCGCGCGCCTCCAGTCGCAATGAAGAGCTCGAGCAGGCACTGGCCAACGCCACGGTACTGGACACCCTGCCCAACGATCCGGACCACATCCTGGTGGTCAACGGCAGTGGCAGCAGCTCCGGTGACGTCTACAAGGTCGACCTGCGCAACTTCACCTCGCAGCGCATCCAGAAGACCGAAGAGCGCGTGGCCGGCTACATCACCGACCTCGACAGCGAGCTGCGCGCACGCCTGCGCCAGGATGTCGACGGCACCGGTGCCTACGTCGCCACCGAGTTCCGGTCGCCCGCCACCGGTACCTGGGAAGAGCACTTTCGCTCCTATGTGAAGAACCGCGACGTCAACCAGGTGATCGGCTTTGCCGACGACCCGAACATCGCCTTCGTGCTCAGCAATGTCGGCCGCGACAAGGCGATCGTGTATGAGTACGACATCAGCGCGCGCAAGCAGAAGGAAGTGCTGTTCGAGCACAAACTGTTCAACGCCGGCTCGATGCTGATCAACCGCCACCGCAGCGGTGCGGTACCCTTCGGCGAGATCATGGGAATCGGCTACGCCGGTCCGCGCGGCGACGACATCCAGTGGACCTCTCCGCGCATGAAGGCCCTGGACCAGGGGCTGCGCCAGGCGCTTGGCATCCGCCAGGAGCCGCTGGCGATGGTCGATACCGCGAACGGCCAGCGCTACACCGCCAACTACGATACAGGCCTGAGCTACCGCATCGTCGACTACACCGCCGATCTTTCCAATGTGCTGGTGGCTACCTCCGGCCCTTCCAACCCGCCCGAGTATCACCTGCTGCACGACGGCAAGCTGACCCTGCTGGCCAAGACCTATCCGCAGATCCAGCCAGCCGCGCTGGGCACCACCCGGCTGGTCTACTACAAGGCACGCGACGGGCTGGACATTCCGGCATTCCTGACCACGCCCAGCACCGAGCTGTGCGGTGCCGGCCCGTGGAAAGCCGTGGTGCATCCGCACGGCGGCCCGTGGGCGCGCGATGGCATGGACTTCGACGGCTCGATGTGGGTACCGCTGATGGCATCACGCTGCATGGCGGTCCTGCGCCCGCAGTTCCGCGGCTCGGCCGACTGGGGCCGCAAGCTGTGGATGGCCGGTGATGCCGAATGGGGCCAGAAGATGCAGGACGACAAGGACGATGGCGCGCAGTGGATGATCGACCAGAAGATCGCCCAGCCCGGCCACATCGCCATGTTCGGCTTCTCCTATGGCGGCTACTCGGCGTTCGCGGCTTCGGTGCGTCCCAATGGCCTGTACAAGTGCGCCATCGCCGGTGCCGGCGTTTCGGACATCAAGAAGATCTGGTCGCGCTTCTATACCAACCCGTTCTTCCGCCAGGCCCAGGCGCCGACCGTGGCCGGCCTCAACCCGGTCGACAAGGCCGGTGAAATGAAGATTCCATTGATGGTCTACCACGGTGACCGCGACCGCACGGTGCCGATCGAGCAGTCGGAGTGGTTCGTGAACAAGGCCAGGGGTTCGGGGCAGCCGGTCGAGTTCCACGCCATCGCCGACTACGCGCATGGTCCCGCCTGGACCCGCGCGATCATGGGTGACCAGCTCAGGCTGATCGACGACTACCTGGGCAAGGGCTGCGGCGGCGGCGGCCTGTAAGCCGCACCGCTTCCTGCAAGGGCGCCCACGGGGCGCCCTTGCACGTTCTGGCCCTTGCGCCCGGACATGACCTTCGACACCCTTGCAGGCCAGGCCGGCGGCGTATCGTTCGGCCCACGGCCGTACCTGCGGCTTCTCCCTGACTCACTCGGCCTGGAGGCCAAGAATAGTGATGACGCGCACTCCCAAGATCGTCCTGCTCAGCCTGGCCGTGTCGGCCGTGCTGGCCGGCTGCGGCAAGAACGAAACCCCGGCCAAGGATGCCGCGACCCCCGCCCCGGCCACCGCCGAAGCCACCACCTACAAGCTGGACGACAGCAAGCTGCCGGCCTACAACGCCTTCCAGCCGAGCGACCTGGACACCACCAAGGACGCGTGCACCGCCTTCGGCGACTACGTCAACAGCAAGTGGCTGGCCGCCAATGAAATCCCGGGCGACCGCACCAGCTGGGGCGCGTTCACCATCCTCGACGAGCGTTCGGTGGCCGTGCAGCACCAGCTGGCCGAACAGGTCGCGCAGGTCAAGAACCCGAACCACATCGAGAAGATCGTCGGCGACCTGTGGGCCACCGGCATGGACGAAGCCAAGATCAACGCACAGGGCATCGAGCCGCTGAAGGCCGACCTGGCGGCGATCGACGGCCTGCAGGACAAGGCGGCGATCGCCAACTACCTGCGCACCAGCGCCGCCAAGGGTGACAACGTCCTGTTCGGCTTCGGTGCCGAAGCCGACTTCAAGAACTCGGCCATGAACATGGCCTACGCCAGCCAGGGCGGCCTGGGCCTGCCGGATACCACCTATTACACCGATGCCAAGAACGCCGACAAGCTGAAGGCCTACCAGGCGCACGTGGCCAAGGTGCTGGAGCTGTCCGGCGTCGCCGCGGCCGACGCGGCCAAGCAGGCCGAGGACGTGGTCAAGTTCGAAACCCGGCTGGCCAAGGCCTCCAAGTCGCGCGTCGAACTGTCGCGCAACGTCGAGCTGTACTACAACCCGGTCACCCTGGCCGACGCCGACAAGCTGACCCCGAACTTCAGCTGGACCGAGTTCTTCAAGTCGCAGGGCGTTGCCGCGCCGGAGAAGTTCTCGCTGGCCATGCCGGCGTTCCATGAAGAAGTGAGCAAGGCACTGGGTGATACCGACCCGTCGGTGTGGCGCGCCTACCTGCGCTTCCACAGCGTGGACCGCGCCTCGCCATACCTGGCCGATGCGTTCGTGCAGGAGAACTACGAGTTCTACGGCAAGACCCTCAACGGCCAGAAGGAACAGAAGCCGCGCTGGAAGCGCGTGCTGGGCACCATCGAGAATGATGCCGGTGAAGCCTTCGGCCAGCTGTACGTGAAGGTTGCCTTCTCGCCGGAAGCCAAGGCGAAGATGGAAGAACTGGTGAAGAACCTGGCCGCCGCGCTGAAGGACCGCATCCAGGGCCTGAGCTGGATGAGCGAGGAAACCAAGGCCAAGGCCATCGCCAAGTGGGAGACCTTCACCCCGAAGATCGGTTACCCGGACAAGTGGCGCGACTGGTCGGGCCTGCAGACCCAGCGCGACAGCTTCCTGGGCAACGTGCGCGCGGCCAACGAGTTCAACTACAAGTTCAACCTGTCCAAGATCGGCAAGCCGGTGGACAAGACCGAGTGGGGCATGACCCCGCAGACCGTCAACGCCTACTACAACCCGCTGCAGAACGAGATCGTGTTCCCGGCCGCCATCCTGCAGCCGCCGTTCTTCGATCCGAAGGCCGACGACGCGCTGAACTACGGCGGCATCGGTGCGGTGATCGGTCATGAGATGACCCACGGCTACGACGACCAGGGTGCGCGCTTCGGGCCGACCGGCAACATGGAAGACTGGTGGACCCCGGCCGACAAGAAGAACTTCGAAGGCCTGACCGGCAAGCTGGTCAAGCAGTTCGACCAGTACAAGGTGGACGGCCAGGCCGTGAACGGCCACCTGACCCTGGGCGAGAACATCGCCGACCTGGGTGGCCTGGCGACCGCCTACGACGCCCTGCAGAAGGCCTCCGCCGGCAAGGAAGATGCGAAGGTCGATGGCTTCACCCGAGACCAGCGCTTCTTCTTCAACTGGGCCACCGTGTGGCGCACCAAGTACACCCCGGAAAACGCCAAGGTCCGCCTGGCCACCGACCCGCACGCCCCGGCGCAGTTCCGGGCCATGGGTGCGCCGTCGAACCTGCCGACCTTCGCCGCCGCGTTCCAGTGCAAGGCCGGTTCGCCGATGGCCCGCACCGGCGAGCAGCAGGTGGTGATCTGGTAAGCAACGGCTGACGTTGCGGCGTACCTGCAAGGGCCCGGGAATTCCCGGGCCTTTGTTTTTCACAGCGCCCGTCATCCACGCATGGCCCACGCCGTTGGAAGATGCCGACCTTGGTCGGCGCACGGCTCGGCGGAGCCACCGTGATGCGTGCATGCCGCGCCCATGCCCGGCTTGCTATAGTGCGCGCGCCCTCAATCCATCACGGATTCGTTCCACATGCCCAACTTCCGTCCGCTTGCCATCGCCCTGGGCATCAGCCTGGCGACTCTGGTCCCGACCCACGATGCGTTTGCCGCCGCCAAGAAGAAGGCCGCACGCGCCCCGGCCGTCAGCGCCCAGTGCAGCGACTTCTACGACGCCACCAATGCAGGCTGGCTGAAGGCCAACCCGGTGCCGCAGACCGGCGCCACGACCGCGCTCGGCCAGCTGGTCGACCGCAGCCGCCAGCAGCAGCGCGACCTGCTCGACGCCGCGATGAAGTCGCCGCAGGGCAACGTGCAGAAGCTGCTGGGTGACTTCTGGGCCAGTGGCCTTGACGAAGCCGCCGTGGAGGCGGACGGTTCCAATCCGATTGCCCCGCTGCTGACCCGCATCAACGCCATCAAGAAGGCCAAGGATGTGCCGGCGTCGATCGCCGCGCTGCACCAGGTGGGGATCCCGGTCGCCTTCAACTTCGGCCCCGACGTCGACCTGAAGGCACTGGACCGCCACATCGGTTACTTCATGCAGGGCGGCATGGGCCTGCCGGATCCTGCGTTCTATACCCGCACCGACGCCGACACCGTGGCGCTGATGGGCCGCTACCGCAACTACGTCAAGCAGATCCTGGCGCTGACCGGCACCCCGGCGGCCAAGCTGGATGCCGAATCGCAGGCGGTGATCGCGCTGGAGACCGAACTGGCGCGCAACGCGCAGTCGCTGGCCGGCATCAACAACCCGTTCAACAACTACGCGCCGATCTCCACCAAGGAGCTCAACAGCCGCTACCGCAATCTGCAGCTGGACGCTTTCCTGAAGGCACAGGGCGTGGATGACGACCTGGTCTCGCTGGCCGATCCGGGACTGTTCAAGCAGCTCGATGGCATGGTCACCAAGCTCAAGCCGGACCAGTGGAAGGCCTACCTGCGCTGGCGCGTGGGCGATTCGATGGCGCCGTACCTGTCCAAGGCCTACCGCGACGCCGAGTTCGAATTCCGTGGCCGCGTGCTGCGCGGCGAAACCCTGCCACCGCAGCGCTGGGAAAGCGTGCTCGATGCTATCAACGTGGCCGCCGGCCCGATGGTCGGCCGCGAATATGCCGCGCGCTACCTGTCCGCCGAAGATCGTCGCCAGGCGGCGTGGATCGTCGACAAGCTGCGCGAAGTGCAGATCGAAGCGGTCAAGAACAACAGCTGGATGAGCGCCGAAGCCAAGGCTGAAGCGCAAGCCAAGCTGGCTGCGCTGAAGATCGAGATCGGCACGCCGCTGCGCGACCTGGACTACAGCGTGCAGCCGATGGGGCGCGGCTCGTTTGGTGGCAACATGCTGATTGCTTCGACCTGGCGCCACCGCGAGGAAATGAAGCGCATCGGCAAGGGCAATGCCGACCGCCGCTGGGACGTGCTGCCGCAGCAGCCGTCGCTGGCCTACGACCTGGCGCAGAACCGCCTGATCGTCACCGCCGCGATCCTGCAGGGCCCGGTGTTCAATGCCAAGGCCGACGCCGCCGACAAGTTCGGCAGCTTCGGTGGCCTGGTCGGCCATGAGCTGACCCGTGCGATCGATGCCAAGGGCGCGCTGGTCGATGCCAAGGGTGAGCTGCGCAGCTGGTGGACCCCGGCCGACAAGACCGCCTGGACCCTGCTCGGCAAT
Organism: Stenotrophomonas sp. HMSC10F07; assembly: GCF_001807895.1. Classification (NCBI taxonomy): domain Bacteria; kingdom Pseudomonadati; phylum Pseudomonadota; class Gammaproteobacteria; order Lysobacterales; family Lysobacteraceae; genus Stenotrophomonas; species Stenotrophomonas sp. HMSC10F07. The sequence continues at coordinate 14,060 of NZ_KV791359.1, read as the reverse complement.
CGCGTGGCCGCGCAGTACAGCGCCTACGACTTCCCGGGCGTAAAGGGTGCCAAGGTCAACGGCACGCTCACCCAGGAAGAAAACCTGGCCGACATCGCCGGCCTGGAACTGGCATGGGCGGCGTATGCCGCGCAGGAGCCCAAGGCCAAGCAGGCACAGCAGCAGGGCTTCTTCCGCGCCTGGTCGACGCTGTGGGCACAGCAGCTGTCGCCGAACGAGGCCGCACGCCGCCTGACCGCCGACATCCGCGCACCGGGCCTGTGGCGCAGCAACGGCACGCTGGCCAACCTGCCGGCGTTCGGTGCCACCTTCAGTTGCAAGGCCGGGCAGCCGATGCAGCGCAGCGAAGCCGACCAGATCAAGGTCTGGCGCTGAGCCTGCTGCCGCACTGGTAGTGCAAAGGGCGCCTTCGGGCGCCCTTTTTTTGCGGGTGCAGCACGATCCCGGGTTAACACCGGGCGTGCTATCGCTGCGGCTTCGTCCAACGTGGAGCCGGACATGGCACACAAGAACACGATCTGCCTCTGGTACGACAACGGCGCGCTCGAGGCCGCCACCTTCTATGCCAACACCTTTCCCGACAGCGCGGTGACCGCTGTCCACCACGCCCCGGGCGACTACCCGGACGGCAGGGAGGGCAACATACTGACCGTCGAATTCACGGTCTGCGGCATCCCCTGCGTCGGCCTCAACGGCGGCACCGCGTTCAAGCACAGCGAAGCCTTCTCCTTCCAGATCCAGACCGAGGACCAGGCCGAGACTGACCGCTTGTGGGACGCCATCGTCAGCAACGGCGGACAGGAGAGCCAGTGCGGTTGGTGCAAGGACCGATGGGGCATTTCCTGGCAGATCAGCCCACGCATGTTGATCGAAGCGGTGACCAGCCAGGACAAGGCACTGGCCAAGCGCGCCTTCAATGCGATGATGCCGATGAAGAAGATCGACATCGCCACCATCGAAGCGGCAATCAAAAAAGGGGACGGAGGGGATTAAGTCGTTTCTTCCCCCCTGTGCGCAGATGCGGATTGCGACTTAATTCCCTCCGTCCCCTTTTTCCGAGGTGCTGATGTCCTGGGATGCGATCATCATCGGTGGTGGCCACAACGGCCTGGTCTGCGCGGCCTATCTCGCACGCGCTGGCAAGAAGGTGCTGGTGCTGGAACGTCGTGGCGTTCTCGGCGGCGCGGCGGTCACCGAGGAATTCCACCCCGGGTTCCGCAACTCGGTGGCGTCCTACACGGTGTCATTGCTGCAGCCGAAGGTGATCGACGACCTGCAGCTGCATGCGCATGGGCTGCGCATCATCAATCGCCCGGCCAACAACTTCCTGCCATTGCCGGACGGCCGCTACCTGCTGTCCGCACCGGGCCGCACCCAGGCCGAGGTCGCGAAGTTTTCCGAGCGGGATGCACAGCGGCTACCCGAATACGAAGCGCGCCTGGAGATCTTCGCTGATGTGCTGCGTGCCTGGGCCCTGCGCGCGCCCCCGGACTTGGGCGTGGCGGGTGGTTGGCGTGCGCTGCCCGCACTATGGCAGATGGGGAAGCTCGGCCGCGAACTGGCAACGCTGGATGCGCCGCGTCGCCAGGAACTGCTGGACCTGTTCACGCTGTCGGCCGCCGAGTACCTGGACCGCTGGTTCGAAAGCGAGCCGATCAAGGCGCTGTTCGGCTTCGATGGCATCGTCGGCAACTACGCAAGCCCGTATACACCAGGCAGTGCCTACGTACTGCTGCACCACGTGTTCGGCCAGTGCAATGGCATGAAAGGTGCGTGGGGCCATGCGATCGGTGGCATGGGCGCGATCAGCCAGGCCATCGCCACTGCCGCGCGGGAGGCCGGGGCTGAGCTGCGCGTGGATGCCGGTGTGCAACGCCTGCTGATCGAGCAGGGTCGTGTCGTGGGCGTGGCGCTGGCCAACGGCGAAATCCTGCGCGCACGCGCGATGATCGCCAACGTCAATCCAAAGCTGCTGTACGAGCAGATGCTGGCACCGGAGCAGGTACCGGACGCAACGCGCGAACGCATGGCGAACTGGCGCTGCGGTTCGGGCACGTTCCGGATGAATGTCGCGCTGTCGCAGCTGCCGGACTTCCGCGCTCTGCCCGGTCCCGGCGATCACCTCAGCGCCGGGATCATCATGGCCCCCAGCCTGGATTACATGGACCGTGCCTGGCTGGATGCGCGTCGCAATGGCTGGTCACGCGAACCGATCGTGGAAATGCTCATTCCCAGCACGCTGGACGATTCGCTGGCGCCGCCCGGGCAGCATGTGGCCAGCCTGTTCTGCCAGCACGTGGCGCCCGTGCTGCCCGGCGGGCGTCACTGGGATGATCATCGTGAAACGGTGGCCGATCTGATGATCGCCACCGTTGAACGGTATGCGCCGGGTTTCGCTGGCAGCGTACTGGGCCGCCAGGTGCTGTCACCGCTGGATCTGGAGCGCACCTTCGGCTTGATCGGCGGCGACATCTTCCACGGAGCGCTCAGTGCCAACCAGTTGTTCTCGGCACGGCCGATGGTTGGCCAGGCTGGCTATCGTGGTGCCCTGCCCGGCCTGTATCTGTGCGGGTCGGGAACACATCCCGGGGGCGGCGTGACCGGCGCGCCAGGTCACAATGCGGCGCAGGTAGTGTTGCAGGATCTCTGAAGGCGTGCCACCCAAGGTTGGCACCTACCCGCGTGGGAGAAGGCTGCCGACCAACGGTCGGCACCTACAGCGTCAAATGATCCTTCGGATCATTTGACGCTGCGCAGATGGTTCGGGCGCTTCGGTGGGCCGGGCGGTCGGCGCTTGTTGAACGGCGGCTGCCCTCGCCAGTAGCGGATCAGCAACCAGCCGAACAGCATGCCGCCGAGGTGCGCGAAGTGGGCCACGCCCGGCTGCCAGCCGGTCATGCCCAGCACCAGTTCGCCCACGCCGAACAGGATTACGAAGGTGCGCGCCTTCATCGGGATCGGTGGGAACAGCAGCATCACCCGCTGGTTCGGGAACAGCATGCCGTAGGCCAGCAGCAGGCCGAACACGCCGCCAGAGGCCCCCAGCACCGTGGCCGGGTTCTCCAGCAGCGTACCCACCAGCAGCTGGCAGACACCGGCACCGGCCACGCAGACCAGGTAGTACAGCAGGAAGCGCTTCTCGCCCCAGGTCTGCTCCAGTGGCGCACCGAACATGAAGACCGCCAGCATGTTGAAGAACAGGTGGCCGAAGCTGCCATGCAGGAAGCCATAGGTCAGCAGCTGCCACGGCTGGAAGTTGCCGCCCGGCGAGAACGCATCGAAGCCCTGCTGCAGCGGTTGCAGCATGAACGGCTCGAAGGTCTGCATGCCAAGCAGGAACGGCTGCTGCAGCAGGAACAGGATCGCGTTGGCGATCAGCAGGGCCTTGGTGACGGTTGGCAGACGCGGGAACATGGGAGCACCGGCATGGAACGGCCTCCATCATAGCCGCAGCACCGCGCCTTGTTGGCGACCGGCAGGTCCGGCCTGTTCAGTCGCCAGCGATGCTCAGCCCGGGCCCCAAACGGCAGCATCCAGCGCAACCGCCGGATCGGTCGTGGGCATCCGCACCCGGCCGTTCTCAACCACCACGCCCTCGGCACGCAGCCGCTGCGACTGCTCGCGCCAGCCCGCCGACCCTTCTTCCATGGCGATGCGCCCATCCGAGCGCAGCACGCGGTGCCAGGGCAGGTCCGGGTCGTCGTTCTGGCCCAGGATGCGCGCGGTCAGGCGCGCACGCCCGGGCAGGCCCGCGCGCATCGCCACCTGGCCGTAGCCCATCACCTGCCCCGCCGGGATCGCGCGGATCACCGCCAGGATGCGCGCACGCGCCTGCTCCGGCGTCAGCGCCGCAGGCGGGTCACCAGCAGAACGCCGATCAGCACCAGCACGGTGCCGGCGATCTGTGCCGGCCCCATCGGTTCGTCGAGCAGCCATAGGCTCATCACGATGGTGGAAACAGGGCCCAGCATACCGACCTGCGCGGCCAGCGACGAACCCACGCGCTGCACCGCCAGCATGATCGCCAGCACCGGCAGCACCGTGCACACGGTGGCATTGACCAGCGACAGCCACTGCACCGGCGCCGGTGCCTGCCACAGCAGTGGCAGCGGATGGGTCACCGCGAAGTGCAGCAGCACCAGCACGCTGGCCACGCAGCTGGCGTAGGCGGTCAGCCGCACCGCGCCGATGCGTGCCACCACCTGCCCGCTGCCGAACAGGTACAGCGCGTAGCTGAGCGCACTGCCCAGCACCAGCAGGCTGCCGACGATGATCTGCCCACCTTCGCGCTGCAGATCGTGGCCAAAGGCCAGCAGCACGCCCAGATAGCTCAGCACCAGCGCGCCGATCTGCCAGCGGCCCGGCCGCTGCCGTGCCAGCAGCACGTTGATCAGCAACACCAGGGTCGGGTTCAAGTAAAGAATCAGCCGCTCCAGGGTCACGCTGATGTACTGCAGGCCCTGGAAATCGAGCAGGCTGGACAGGTAGTAGCCGGTGAAGCCCAGCCACAGCACGCGGGCGCGGTCGGCCCAGGACAGCGGCTCTGCCCGGCGCGCAGCCCACAGTGCCATCAGCACGAACAGCGGCAGCGCCATCAGCATGCGCAGGGCGAGCAGCGAGGTGGCATCGACGCCATGACGGAGGCCGAGCTTGACGATGATGGCCTTGCCGGAAGCAGCAATGGCGCCGATCGCGGCCAGGCCGATACCCCCCAGCGCAATGCGCGGGGAAGCGGTGGCGATACGGGAGGCGGGGCTGGACATCAGGACGACGGCGGGCCGCGCAGAGCGGCCCGGTAAGACGTGGGGGCGTCCATTGTCGCATGGGCGCCCCCGGTGCCCTGTAGAGCCGAGCCTGCGCTCGGCTTCGCCAAGCCTGGGCGAAAAGCAGCCGAGCGCGGGCTCGGCTCTACAACTGCGGGCTCAGCGCATCAGCACCACTTCCTCGGCCGAGGTCGGGTGGATCGCCACGGTGTCGTCGAACTGGGCCTTGGTCGCGCCCATCTTCACCGCCACCGCGAAGCCCTGCAGGATCTCGTCGGCCGCTTCACCCAGCAGATGGATGCCAACAACCCGTTCTTCCGGGCCCGCGCACACCATCTTGAACAGGCTGCGCTGGGTGCCGTTGGCCAGCGCCTGCAGCATCGGGCGGAAACGGCTGTGGTAAACGCTCACCTGGTCAAAACGCGCGCGCGCTTCTTCTTCGCTCATGCCCACTGCACCCAGCGGCGGGTGCGAGAACACCACGCTGGCCACGTTCTCGTAATCCATCTTCGATTGCGGACGTCCACCGAACAGGCGGTCCATCAGCCGCCGTGAAGCGGCCACCGCCACCGGCGTCAGGCCGACCTTGCCAGCGATGTCGCCCACCGCGTGCACGCTCGGCACAGAGGTGGTCTGCCATTCGTCCACCTCCACCTGCTGGTGCTCGCCGATGCCGATGCCGAGCGCTTCCAGGCCCAGGTCGCGACTGTTGCCGCGCCGGCCGGTGGCGAAGAACACTGCATCGAACACGCTGTCGAGCGGGCCATCATGACCGAACGCACGTACGCGTTCGCCATCGCGCTGCAGTTCGCGCAGGCGATAGCCGAAATGGATGCGCACGCCCTGCTGCTTCAGGTTCTCGGCCAGCTGATCGGTCAGCTCGTAATCGAAGCGATCCAGCAGCCGCTGGCCGCGCACCAGCAGGCTGACCTTGCTGCCCAGTGCCTGCAGCAGGCCGGCCAGCTCCACCGCGATGTAACCGCCACCGATGATCGCCACCTCGGCCGGTGCCGCACGCAGATCGAAGAAGTCATCGGAAACCAGGCCCAGTTCAGCGCCGGGAATATCCGGGCGCAGCGGATGCGCGCCGGTGGCGATCAGGATGTGCTCGGCGCTGTAATGCACGCCGTCACTGCAGGCCACGGTATGCGCATCGAGCAGACGGCCGCGCGCAGGGATGCGCACCACGCCGGTTTCATCCAGGCGCTTGCGGTAGCTGGTGTGGATGTTGGTGATGTAGGCCTGGCGATGGATCACCAGCTCCTTCCACGACAGCGCCGGGCGTGCCTCGACATCGAAGCCCATCGCATTGGCCAGGCCGATGCGCTCGTGCAGGTCGGCCGCCAGCCACATCGCCTTCTTCGGCACGCAGCCAACATTGACACAGGTTCCGCCCAGTTCGCCCGGTTCCAGCATCGCCACGCGCTTGCCATGCTGTGCTGCGCGGATGGCGCCGGCCAGGCCGGCGGAGCCGCCGCCAAGGACGATCAGGTCGTAATCATAAGGTGCAGTGCTCATCGGAATCGCTCGGGTCGGTAAGGGGCAGGATCGATCGCTGGCGTGCGGCCGCAGACGAGATCAGCGATCAGCTGGCCGGTGCCGGCGCTCATGCTGATGCCGAGCATGCCATGCCCCGTTGCAAGCCAGACGTGAGGATGCGCGGGCGCGCGGCCGATCGGCACAGCGCATGCGTGCCCATCGCTCACCCCTGCTCCGTCCCGCGCCGCATCGATGGCCACTGCCGATAGGTCATCGCACGCCATATCCACTCGATCGGGCCGAAGCGGAAATGGCGCAGCCACAGGTGCGAGAAGACCACCTGCGCGGCAAACAGCAGCAGCGCGAACAACAGCTGCACGCTGCGCGGCATCGTCTCGAACCTGCCCAGGCCATACTGGTAGAAGGTCCAGGTACACAGCAGCGACTGGCCAAGATAGTGGGTCAGCGCCATGCGCCCGACCGGTGCCAGCCAGGCCAACCGCGCACGCCAATGCACGATCCACGCGAGGTAACCCAGGCACATCGGCAGGCCACCGATCGTCACCAGCGCCATCGCCGCCGTCGCCGGCAGGCCGTAGGCACCCGGCGCCAGATAGGGCTTCCAGGCAACACCCAGCAGCGTGACCACAAGGCCCAGCGGCAGTGCCCCCCAACGCAGCACCGCGTACAGCCGCGGAAAGCGCTCCGGCGTCGCCAACGCGCCGCTGCCGGCGAACCAGCTGCCGATCAGGAACATGCCCAGCACTTCCGGGCCGGTGATCAGCAGCGCGCCCATCGAGGTGCCGAACTCGCTCAGGCGCTGCACAGTGGCCTGCGCCCAGCTGCCCTGCCCGTACACCTGCCGCTGCAGGTCGATGCTCTGCTGCGCCTCGGCAAGCATGCCCCGCACCTCTTCGGTCGAAGCCATCGACACCATCGCGCCCACCAGCAGCATCAGCGCAACGCCGCCCAGATAGACGGTCACGCCCATCCACGGCAGCCAGCTGCGCGGCGCCTCGCGGCAGGCCAGCAACGGCAACGAGACCAACGCGTACATCACCAGGATGTCGCCGGACCAGACCAGCAGCGCGTGGCACAGGCCGATCAGCAGCAAGCCAGCGCTGCGGCGCAGATAGAACGGGGTGAAGTCGCGCCCGGCGGCCTCAGCGCGCTGCGCCATCACCGCGAAGCCGGCGCCGAACAGCAGCGAGAACAGGGTGAAGAACTTGCCCTGCACGAACACGTACACAAAGGCATCGGCCCAGTAGTCGATGCCCTGCCAATGCACGTCGATGCCGGTGAAGGCCAGGTCCAGCGGTCCGCTGAAGGCCTCGATGTTCATCAGCAGGATGCCCAGCAGCGCGGCACCGCGCAGCACGTCCAGCACGGCGATGCGTTCGCCGGAAGCGACCGGCTGCAGGGAAGGAGAAGCGGCGTTCACGGGGCGTCCGTCAGGCAGGTCCGCCATTATGCCGCCGGCCCGTACGCCATGGATGGCCGCGCCGTGTTCCAGAAACGCAACGGCCCGCCGAAGCGGGCCGCTGCATCCATCACGATCGCGCTGCGATCAGTGCTGGTGACCACCGTCGCCGTGGACGTGGCCGTGGTCGATCTCTTCCTTGCCGGCTTCGCGCACGTCGACGATCTCGACGTCGAAGTGCAGGTCCTTGCCGGCCATCGGGTGGTTCAGGTCGACGTCGACGACGCTCATGCCGACCTTCTGCACGGTCACCGCACGCGGGCCGAAGTTGGTCTGCAGCACGACCTGCTGGCCCGGGGCCAGCTTGGTGTTGCCGAAGTGCTTCTTCGGCACGCGCTGGGACAGGCCTTCACGACGCTCGCCGTAGGCATCGGCCGCCTTGACGTCGACGTTGAAGGTCGCGCCGGCTTCCTTGTCCATCATGGCGTTTTCCAGGCCCGGGATGATGTTGCCGTGGCCGATCAGGATCGCCAGCGGCTCGCCGCGGTCCTTGGACGACTCGATCGGCTCCTGGCCGACTTCGGAAACGGTGTAGTGGAAGCGGACAACGCGGTCTTTTTCGATCTTCATGCGCAACTCTGTCTGGATCTGCCGGAGGCAGGCGGGTTGGGGCGGGTTGTCGCCCGGCGGGGACGCCGCCATCATGACGGCCAATCCAAGGTGGCGCATTATCCGGAGATCATGCACATCACGCCAGTTTCGTCCGGCCCGCGCCGGTTCCTCGCCCCGGCCCTGTTGCTGGCCCTGCCCGTGTTGATGACCGCCTGTGGAGGCGGCAAGGCCACCCGCCCGGCGCCGCCGCCGCCGACGGCGAACTGGCCGAAGACCGTGCCGGACAACCCCGAGGCCGCCAACTCGGTGCTGATGCGGGCCATCAGCCTGGTCGGCACGCCCTACCGCTATGGCGGCAATACCCCGGATTCGGGCTTCGACTGCAGCGGCCTGGTCGCCTATGTCTATCGGGAAATGCTGGACCTGCGACTGCCGCGCACCTCTCGCGACCTGGCCGCGGTACAGGGCCCGAAGATCGATCCGCAGCGCCTGGCCACCGGCGATCTGGTGTTCTTCGGCAGCCGAGGCAGCGTCACCCATGTCGGCATCTATGTAGGTGAGGGGCGTTTCGTGCACGCGCCGAGTACCGGCGGAACGGTACGCCTCGACTCGCTCAGCGGCCCCTACTGGAAAGACCACTACACGGGGGCGAAACGCGTCCTTCGCTAAAATGAACAGGCGATATGTTCAAAACTGTGACGAAAATCACTGCCGCAATAACGTTTTACTAACGGAATTTTTAACTTATCGGCGCTTTTACAGGGCATGATGCCCCATCGTTTTTTTCCTGTGACCGACGCGTGACGACTGACGACCTGAAAAGCGAAGGCCAGACTTCCGTATCTTCACGCAGTGCCCGCCCGTTGTTGCTTGGCTTGGCACTGTGCCTGACCAGCCTTCCGGCCTGGTCGCAGACCGCTCCGAACCGTTCCGATGTGCCCCCGGCCCCGGTGGCCGAGAGCGCCGCCCGACCGGCCGCCAAGGCCGAGGCTGCCGCTCCGCAGCGCAGCCGCGTCGATGCCGCCGCCAGCGCCACGCTGGCCGCCCTGCTGCCGCACCTGGCCGCCAACGACACCATCCCGCTGATGGACCGCTCGGCCGTGGTGGCCGGCGACCTCAGCCGCCTGCTCGCCAATTACGACACCAGCAGCGCCGCCAATGGCAGCGTTGTCGGTACCGCCGCCGACAACGGCAAGGTGCAGTCGCTGCTGCGCCGCGCGATGACCCTGCTGGGCACTCCGTACCGTTGGGGTGGCAGCAACCCGGACAGCGGTTTCGACTGCAGCGGCCTGGTCGGTTATGTGTTCCGTTCGGCCCTGGGCATCGAGCTGCCGCGCGTCTCGCGCGAGATGGCCCACGATGACAACGCCGAACTGATCAACGACCGCACCGCGCTGGCCGCAGGTGACCTGGTCTTCTTCGGCCGCAAGGGCCGCGTCGACCACGTCGGCATCTATGTCGGCGACGGCCGCTTCCTGCACGCACCGAGCTCCGGCAAGGACGTCCGCGTGGACACCCTGCTCAGTGGCTACTGGGGCAACAAGTTCATGCAGGCCCGCCGGGTCGACCTCTGACCCGCTGGCGCTACGGCGCCGCCTGATGCGAGAAGCCGCTGCCCTGCAGCGGCTTTTTTTATTGAGCCCATGCAATTGATGGGTAGCTGCCGAGCGTGGTCGGCACCACCTTCATCCACGCATGGCGTGGATCTACCGTGGCTCTGCTCCAGGGTTCCGCCGATCGGGGCGGGGCTTGCCGGTGGGGGCCGACCGTTGGTCGGCACTGCCTTCATCCTCGCTCAGTGTGGATCCACCCCGGGGCCCCCTTGGCCGGCACCGCGTCGGGCATCTCCCAAACAAAAGGCCCGCCGGTCAGGGCGGGCCTTTCAATTCACCACACACCTCAGCGCTGCGGTGGTGTCGGGTCGGGATCGTCCACGCCCACATTGCTGGACGGATTGTCATACACCGCCTGGTCGAGCAACCCGGTCTCCTTGGCCACGAGCACCGGTACCAGCATCTGGCCGGTCACATTCGTCATCGTGCGCATCATGTCCAGGATGCGGTCGATGGCATACAGGTAGCCGATGGTCTCCAGCGGCAGATTGGCTGCGCTCAGCACCACCGTGGCCATGATCACCGCAGTACCCGGCACGCCGGCGGTGCCGAAGCTGCCCAGCACCGAGGCGATCAGCACCACCACGTACTGCTCCGGGGTCAGCGGCACGCCGCTGTACTGCGAAATGAACACCGCGCACAGCGCCGGATAGATCGCGCCGCAGCCGTCCATCTTGATGCTGGCGCCCAGCGGCACCGCGAACGAACCGTAGTCCTTGTTCACGCCCAGGTTGTGGGTGATCGAACGCAGCGCCACCGGCATCGCAGCGAAGCTGGACGAGCTGACGAACGCAACCTGCATGCCCGGTGCGGCGCCACGGAAGAACTTCAGCGGGTTCAGGCCGTGCGCCAGCAGCAGCGCGCTGTAGACAACCACGATGTGCAGCGCACAGGCCACGTACAACGCCAGCACGAAATGGCCCAGCGGCAGCAGCTTCTCGAACCCATAGCTGCCGACCAGGCCTGCGATCAGGCCGAAGGTGCCGATCGGGGTGACTTCCAGCACGAAGCGGGTCACCTGGATCATGATGTCGCTCATCTGGCCAACCAGCTTGCGCGCCTCGGTCACCTTCTCGCCCAGCTTGACGATGGCAAAGCCCACCAGGCCGGCGAAGAAGATCACCGGCAGGATCGAGCCGCGACCCGCAGCCAGCACGGTCTCACCGGCCGCGTTGACCTTGGTGCCGATGCCGGACAGCGCATAGAAGACATTGGCAGGCACCACGTCCAGCAGCACCTGCACCACGCTGGGCACTTCGCGCGGCACGTAGTTGCTGGCCATCGACAACTGCAGGCCACCCGCGCCGGGCTGCAGCACCGTACCCACGGCCAGGCCGACACACACTGCCAGCGCAGCGGTAATCACGAACCACAGGAAGGTGCGCCCACTGAGCGCGGCCACGGACTTCTGCCCGTGCAGCGACGAGATCGCGTTGATGACCGCGAAGAACACCAGCGGCACGGCGATCATCTTGATCAGGGTGACGTACAGCTCACCGAGCGGGCCAAACCACGTTTCCGCGGCCGGGCCGAGCGCCCAGCCGGCCAGCGCGCCGAGCACGAAGCCACCGACCACGCGCTGCCAGAACGGAATCCGCAGCCAGGCAGAGACCAGCTTCATAGGCAATCCAGAGGGGAAGGAAGGGATGCTGGCACGATAGCCCAAGGCAGCCCGCAGAACGACCGCCCGGCCGGCAAATCAGTGTGTCATCGGCGTGCCTTGCTGGGGCGGGCATAATGAATGTCCCGTTACAGTTTGTGAGATCCCAGCGTCCATGCGTCGTTCCGTCTCCCTGTTGGCCGCCTGCGCCACCACCCTTCTGCTGGGCGCCTGCGCCAGCTCCGCCCCCGCGTCCGCCCCGGCCGGCCTGAAGGTCGCCGTCGATCCCGTCGCCCATCCGGCCGGCGAGACCCCGCAGTGGTGGTACCGCAGCGGGGCCGCCCAGGCTGCGGCCAATGGTGCGATGTCCGGCAAGGCCAAGAACGTCATCCTGTTCCTCGGCGACGGCATGAGCCTGACCACTGTGGCCGCCTCGCGCATCTACGAGGGCCAGCGCAAGGGCGGCTCCGGCGAGGAGAACCTGCTGTCCTGGGAACGCTTCCCGGCCACGGCGTTCAGCAAGACCTACAACACCGATTCGCAGACGCCTGATTCGGCCGGCACCATGACCGCCATCACCACCGGCGTGAAGACCCACATGGGCGCGATCGGCGTCAGTGCCGGAAGCCGCACCGACTGTGCCGACAGCCTGTCCAAGGGCCTGCTGACCTGGCTGCAGCTGGCCGACAGCGCCGGCCTGGCCACCGGCGTGGTCTCCACCGCACGCCTGACCCATGCCACCCCGGCTGCCACCTACGCGCACTCGCCCGAGCGCAACTGGGAAAACGACACCGACCTGACTGAAGCGGCCAAGGCGGCCGGCTGCAAGGACATCGCCCAGCAGCTGCTGTCGACCTCGCGCTATGGGCGCGGCCCGCTTGTCGCCCTTGGTGGCGGCCGTGGTGAGTTCACCACCGTGGAAGAGCGCGACCCGGAATACGACGACAAGGTCGGCCAGCGCCTGGACGGCCGCAGCCTGGTCCAGGAATGGCAGCAGGCGCATCCGCAGGGTGCCTATGTCTGGAACAGCAAGCAGCTGGCCGCGGCCGCCAATGCGCCGGCCATCCTTGGCCTGTTCGAACCGGACCACATGCGCTACGAGTACGAGCGCCCGCAGGATCCGGGCGGTGAGCCGAGCCTGGCCGAACTGACGGCTGCAGCGATCAAGAACCTTTCCAGGCACCCGGAAGGCTACGTGCTGATGATCGAAGGCGCGCGCATCGACCACGCCAACCACAGCGGCAATGCCTACCGTGCACTGACCGAGACCGTGGCGCTGTCCGATGCGGTGCGCGTGGCCAACGAGCTGACCTCGGCCGACGACACCCTGATCATCGTCACCGCCGACCACTCGCACACGCTGAACTTCGTCGGCTACCCGGCACGCGGCAACCCGATCCTGGGCAAGGTGAAGGACAAGGGCGGCGAAGACGGCGCCGGCAAGCTGGACTACGCCCTGGACGGCACCGGCCAGCCGTACACCACGCTGAGCTACGCCAACGGCCCAGGCCACACCGGCAGCAGCAACCAGCAGCCGGCCGGGCCGAAGCGCTACCCGCACAACCCAAGCAGCTTCGAACCGGCCAACGGTCGCCCGAACCTGCGCGAGGTCGACACCGAGCATCCGGACTACATGCAGGAAGCGCTGGTGCCGATGAAGTCCGAATCGCATGGTGGTGAGGACGTCGGCATCTGGGCACGTGGCCCGGGCAGCAAGGCGATCCGCGGCACGCTGGAACAGAACGCGATCTACCACATGATCGTGCAGGCCACCCCAGCCCTGCGCGAGCGCCTGTGCCAGGCCGGCACCTGCGATGACAAGGGCGTCCCTGTGCAGTTGCCGGCACCGACGGCCTTCGAACGCAAGGCCGAGGCCAAGTGATCGCGCCGCAGGCCCGCCCTGCCCCTGCCAGCGGCCGCTTTGCGCGGTCGCTGGCAATGCTTGGCGTGCTGGTCAGTGCCAATGCACAGGCACAGGCACCGGCATGCAAGCTGCTGACCGACGAACACGGGTTGTGGCCGCTCCCCAACTGCGAGGTGGTCGATCACCGGCTGAAGATCAGCGCCGATACGCTGAAGGACCTGAACTACGACGACCACGGCCTGGCCGTGGTGTATGCCGACCAGGGCTTCCACTACGTCGACCGCACGGGCCACAGCCTGCCGGTGCTTACCTGGGACAACGGCCCGGAAACGCCGCAGGAAGGCCTGCTGCGCGGCCGCGTCGGCAATCGCGTGAGCTACTTCGATCTGGAATTCCGCCAGGTGGTGCCGGGCACCTTCGATTTCGCCTGGCCGTTCCAGGATGGCGTGGCCGAGGTCTGCAACGGCTGCCGGCGTGGCATGCCGGATGCCGATGGCCACACGCCGATGGAAGGCGGAGAACGGTTCCGCATCGACCGCTCGGGCCGCCGGGTGAAGTAGTTTTTTCCGCAGGGCTGCGCCCTGCACCTGCCGAAGCCGAAGCCGAAGCCGAAGCCAAATCAAAATCAAAAGCGGCTCTGGTTTTCTGTGAGTTGGGGGGCGCGGTGTGGGTGGTCAGGACACGCCGTAAACCCATCCATGGGGGCTCG